>JAVHVL010000582.1:0-6734 GCA_032160565.1 Pseudonocardiales bacterium
CGCCAAGCACCACCAGCTGTACAACCCGTGGTTGAGCGACGAGGTCGTCGACGCGGAGACCGGCGTCCGCTCGCCGGTACCGGGCACGTCGCGCTCGCGCGCCGGCATCTCGACGTTGCGCGGCGCGCTGCACCCGGACGCCGGCCGGGCCGAGAGCGTCGCGGCGAAGGTGATCGACGAGCTGCGCAAGCACGGCATGGAGAACGAGCCGCTCGGCGTGGACTTCATCGAGCTGCCCGTGCACCGCGCGCTGACCGAGGCCGGCATCGACGTCCGGGACGGCCAGCAGGTGTTCCTCGAAGCCCGGCGGGTGAAGACGAAGGACGAGATCTCGCTGCTGACGCACGCCTGCGGCCTGGCTGACATGGCGTACGAGGAGCTCTACAGCGCGCTGCGGCCGGGCATGCGGGAGAACGAGGTCGTCGGCCTGGTGTCGAAGCTGCTCTACGACAACGGCTCGGAGTTCGTCTCGGGCATCAACGCGATCTCCGGCGAGCGGTGCAACCCGCACCCGCACCTGTACTCCGACCGCATGATGCGCCCTGGTGACCCCGCGTACTTCGACATCGTGCACACCTATCTCGGCTATCAGACCTGTTACTACCGGACCTTCGCCGTCGGCAGCGCGTCCCCTGCTCTGCGGGACGCCTACGTGCGGGCCCGCGAGATCATGGACGTCTCGCTCGCCGCGGTGAAGCCCGGCGTCACGACGGCCGACATCGTCTCGCTGTGGCCCAAGGCCGAGGAGTTCGGTTTCGAGAACGAGGAGGCGGCGTTCGCCCTGCAGTACGGGCACGGCGTAGGCATCAACGTGTGGGAGAAGCCGATCTTCAGCCGGCTCACCTCCCTGGATCACCCCGAGGTGCTGCAGGAGGGCAATGTCTTCGCGCTCGAGACGTATTGGCCGGCCAAGGACGGCTGGTCAGCGGCACGCATCGAGGAGGAGCTCGTCGTGACGGCCGACGGCTGCGAGGTCATCACCCGCTTCCCCGCCGAAGATCTCCTCGTCGCCGGGCAGCGTTACTACGCGACCGGTGGGCCGCTGCCGTCCGTCCGCGAGTCCCAGTCACACCTGAACAACCCGAAGGGGCGGGGCGAAGCATGACCGCCATCCGCGCCCAGCACGAGTACGGCGCGCACCCGATCGTGCTGCCGCCCGCTGCCTCGACCGCGCAGGACGGCCTCGACATCGCACCGGCCGTACGGCTGGATCTCTACCGCCGGCTCGAGGAGCTGCGTCAGTTCGAGAAGCGCGCTTACGACCTGTTCATGCAGCAGCTCGTCAAGGGCACGAGCCACCTGTCGCTCGGCATGGAGGCGATCAGTGCGGGCTTCGGCGCCGCGATGCGCAAGGACGATTACACCTTCGCCACGTACCGCGGGCACGCGCACACCCTCTCGCGCGGTGTCCCGATGGCGCCGGTGCTGGCCGAATTGCTGGGGCGCGAGAACGGCCTGATGGGCGGCAAGGGCGGCTCGATGCACCTCACCTCCGTCGAGCACGGTGTCCTCGGCAGCTACGCGATCATCGGGGCCCACCTGTGCGTCGCCAACGGCGCGGCCTGGTCGGCTCAGGTGCGCGGCAGCGGCCAGGTCACGGTCTGCTTCTTCGGCGACGGCACGACGAACATCGGCGCGTTCCACGAGGCGCTGAACTACGCGGCGGTCTTCTCCCTGCCGGTGGTATTCGTCTGCGAGAACAATCTCTACATGGAGTACACGTCGATCGCCGACATCACGGCTGTCCCGTCGCCCGCGGCGGATCGCGCGTCGTCGTACGGGCTGCCCGCGATCAAGATCGACGGCAACGACGTGGACGTCGTCTACCGGACCGCGGCCGACGCGCTCGAACTGGCGCGCTCCGGCGGCGGCCCCTCGCTGGTCGAGGCCGTCACCTATCGCCACGGCGGCCACTCGCGCGCCGATCCGGGCAAGTACCGCCCGGCCGGCGAGGTCGAGGCGTGGCTGGCCTACGACCCTCTGACGAACTACCGAGCCCGGCTGATCCGGATCGGTGTCGCCGAGAACGAATTGGACGGCATCCGGGCCGACGTGGCGCGGGCCGTCGACGAGGCCACCGAAGAAGCGAAGAACGGGCGGTTGCCCGATGTCGAGAGTGCCTTCACCGACGTGTGGGCGGATGGAGGTTCCCAATGGCGCAACTGAGCTACCGCGAGGCCGTGTCGCGCGGCATCGCGCAGGAGATGGCCCGTGACGAGCGGGTGATGCTCATCGGTGAGGACATCGGCGGTGCGGGCGGGGTGTTCAAGACGACCGGCGGCCTCTCCGAGCAGTTCGGCCGCACCCGCGTGGTCGACACCCCGATCTCGGAGCAGGCGATCCTGGGCGCGGCGATGGGCGCGGCAATGACCGGCCTGCGCCCGATCGCCGAGATCATGTTCGCCGACTTCTTCGCGGTCTGCTGGGACATCGTCGTCAACGAGATCGCCAAGATGCGCTACATGACCAACGGCCAGGTGACGATGCCGCTGGTGATCAAGTCGGGCAACGGCGGCAGCCTGCGGATGGGCGCGCAGCACTCGCAGTCGGTCGAGAACTGGGCGATGGCCGTGCCGGGCCTCAAGGTCGTCACGCCGTCGACGCCGCTCGATGTGGTCGGGCTCATGGCTGCGGCCGTGCGCAGCGACGACCCGGTGCTGTTCTTCGAGCACAAGGGGCTGTACGCCAGCAAGGGCGAGGTCCCCGACGGCGAGATCGTCGACGAACTCGGCCAGGCGGCGATCCGCCGCCCCGGCAGGGACGCCACCGTGCTGGCCCTGGGGCTGATGGTCGGGCGTGCGCTCGCCGCCGCGGAGGAGCTCGCCCGCGAGGGCATCGACGTCGAGGTGATCGACGTCCGGTCGCTCGTCCCGCTCGACACTCAGACCCTGCTCAGTTCGATCTCGCGGACGGGGCGGCTGTTCACCGTAGAGGAGAACCCACGCCTGCTCGGATGGGGCGCCGAGATCGCGTCGATCGCGGCGGACGAGTGCTTCTGGGACCTCGACATGCCGATCCGCCGCATCACCACGCCGCACATCCCACTGCCGTCGGCAGACAGCCTCGAGGATGCGGTGCTGCCGTCGGTGGACCGGATCGTGCAGGACGTCCGCAAGGGGGTGCACCTGTGACCGTTACGCAGACCGATCGGACCACGGAGGACGCGACGGTGCGGAGCTATCAGATGCGGATCGGTGACCAATGGCTGGACGCCGCGGACGGTCGCCGGTTCGAGACCGTCAACCCGTTCAGCGGGCAGGCATGGGCGAGCGTTCCGGATGCGGGTGCTGCCGACGTCGACCTCGCAGTCCAGGCCGCGACGGCCGCCATGGAGGGGGAGTGGGGCCGGTGCACCGGGTTCGACCGAGCGCGGCACATGCGCCGGCTGGCCGACATCCTGGAGCGAGACGCCGAGCAGCTGTCGGTGCTCGAGAGCACGGACAACGGCAAGCTGATCCGCGAGACGTCGGGGCAGGCGAAGGCGCTGCCGGAGTGGCTGCGGTACTTCGCGGGTATCGCCGACAAGCTGCAGGGTGAGGTCATCCCGGCGCAGAACCCGGACTTCCTGATCTACACGCGGCACGAGCCGATCGGTGTGGTCGGGGCGATCGTGCCGTGGAACTCGCCGCTGTCGCTGTTGATGTGGAAGTTCGCACCGCTGCTGGCGGCCGGGTGCACGCTCGTCGTCAAGCCGTCTGAGTACACGCCGGTTACTGCGCTCGAGCTCGCCAAGCGGGTCGAGGAGGCCGGGCTGCCGGCGGGCGTCTTCAACGTCGTCACCGGGCAGAGCGCCGAACTCGGTGCTGCGCTGGTGGGCCACCCCGGTGTGCGGCAGGTGGCGTTCACCGGATCGCCGAACGTCGGCATCAAGGTCGCGCAGGGTGCCGCCGCGCACCTCGCGCGGACCACGCTGGAGCTCGGCGGCAAGTCGGCGCAGGTCGTGTTCCCGGACGCCGACCTGGACGCCGCGGTGAACGGCGTGATCGCCGGCATCTTCGCCGCGTCGGGGCAGACCTGCGTTGCCGGCTCACGCCTGGTGGTGCACGAGGACGTGCACGACGCGTTGATCGAGCGGCTCGTCGCCCGCGCCGACACCATCAAGTTGGGCGATCCGCTTGATGTCGCCAGCGAGATGGGGCCGCTGGCGAACCCGGCGCAGCTGAACACGGTGACCGGGTTCGTCGAACGGGCGGTGCGCGACGGGGCGTCGATCGCCTGCGGCGGCACGACCGACGCGGCCCTCGGTGGGCTGTTCTACCGCCCCACGATCGTCACCGACGTCCGCTGGGACATGGAGATCGCGCAGGACGAGATCTTCGGCCCCGTGTTATCCGTGCTCACGTTCTCGACCGAGGACGAGGCGATCCGGATCGCGAACTCGACCCGCTTCGGCCTCGGTGCGGGCGTCTGGACGAACGACGTCCGCCGGGCTCATCGCGTCGCGCACCAGCTGCGGGCCGGCAACGTCTGGGTGAACGCGTACCGCATGGTCGCGCCCAACGTCCCGTTCGGCGGCAGCGGCTACAGCGGGTGGGGGCGCGAGAGCGGGGTCGACGCCGTCCGTGAGTACACCGACACCAAGGCCATCTGGGTGGACATGATCGGCAATACCCGCGACCCGTTCAAGCTGAACTGATGACGGCGGCAGATGTCGCTCCGGGTGTGATCGGCTCGGGCCTCGGGACGCTGACGATCACGCGGATCGAGACCATCGGGCTGCTCGCTCCGCTGGTTCGCGAGTTCCGCGGCAGCTATTACGGCATGACCCACCGGGCGACGGTGATCACCCGGGTGCACACGGCGGAAGGCGTGATCGGCGAGGCGTACGTGGGCGACGAGGACAAGCACCTCTCCGAACTACGGGCCATCACGACGAACGAGATCGAGCCGGCGCTGCTCGGACGGGACGCGTTCGAGGTCGAGAACTGCTGGGCCGCCGGGTACCGCAGCACGTTCGACATCCTGCGTGACCGGCGGCTCGGGCTGATCGCGCTGGCGGGTGTCGACACCGCGATCTGGGACGCGATCGGCAAGGCCGTCGGCCTGCCGCTCTGGAAGTTGTGGGGCGGCGCCCGCCGCCGCGTCCCGATGATCGCGATCGGTGGCTACTACGGCGAGCCACTGGGCACGATCGACGACGAGATCGCGTCATACCGCGACCTCGGCCTGGCCGGGATCAAGTTCAAGGTGGGTGGCGCGTCCCCCGCCGAGGACGGTCGCCGGGTCGCGGCCGCCCGAGCCGCGGCCGGCGACGACTTCGTCATCGCGATCGACGCCAACCAGGGTTACACCGTGCCGGAGGCGGTCGAGCTGAGCCGCCGGGTGGCCGACCTCGACGTGCGCTGGTTCGAGGAGCCGGTGCGCTGGCAGAACGACCGTCGGGGCATGCGCGATGTTCGGTACCGGGGGGGTGTCCCCGTGTGCGCCGGCCAGGGCGAGCTGTCACCGGCCGGCTGCCGGGACCTCATGGAGATCGGCGCCATCGACGTGTGCAACTTCGACGCGTCGTGGTCGGGCGGTCCGACCGCGTGGCGCCGGGCCGCTGCCGTTGCGTCCACGTACGACGTCGAGATGGCCCACCACGAGGAGCCGCAGCTGTCCGCGCACCTCATCGCGAGCCAGCCGCACGGGACGTACGCCGAGTGCTTCCACCCCGACCGTGACCCGTTCTGGTGGAACCTGATCTCGACCCCTCGCGATCTGCGCGACGGCCACCTGACGCTGAGCGACGAACCCGGCCTGGGCTGGGCGCTCGACTGGGGCTACGTCAACCGCTACCGCGTCGACTGAGCGCGCCAGCTCGGTCGCCCCGCGTCGGTTCCCGGGCTCAGTCCCCGCCGCCGTTGCCGCCGCCGTGCCCTCCGCCGTCGCCACCGCCTTTGTCATGCGTGCGGGTGGGCGTGGGTGTCGGGGTGGTGGTGCGCGTAGGACTCGGCGTCGCGGTGGTCAGATCCACGGCTACCGCGGCCGCTGGGGCCCGGATCTGAGCGAGCTTGCTCGCGCTGAGCTTTCCTGCCGCATGCGCCGCCGCAGTGTCGGCGTTCAGCGCGGCCAGCGCCGCTTGGGCGGCGGGAACGTTGTGCGCCGCCGCGGCAGTGGCGAGGATGCGCAGGTCGTTGCGCAACTGCGCCTGCACGTCTGCATTCATCCCCGCGGGAGAAGGCGGCGGCCCGCCCCCGCAGCCGGTCAACGCGAGTAGCACGCAGCCGACCGCGACGCTCATTCCGGCCAGGCGGGCCCGCGTCACCCGACTGCCCGTTCCAGCGTCGTGAGGTCCTGGCCGACTCGCCCCGGCACCGTCGGGTAGCGCGGCGCGGGGCTGTGCGTCGTGCCGGACGTGCCACCGCGCGTGCTGGTACCCGTCAGCGTGGTGGCCAGCAGGATCACCACGAGCAGCACAACCGCGGCGACCGCTGCCCATGGCCGGGGGCCCCAGCCGCGCAGCCGGCCAGCCACTCCCCGCCTGCTCGGGGCAGGAGGCGCAGCCGGGACCGGATCGAGCAGCGCAGTCCCGGCGACCGGTCCACGGACGGGGACGGGACGGGGGAGCCGAGCACCGCGGTGGCCGCGCTCGGCGAGGCGGACGCGGGTGCCGTGGCTACCGCGTCCGGGGCCACCGTGTCGGCCAGGGTCGCGAGCTGGCGGGCGGTGTCCGCCGCGGTCGGCCGCGCCACCGGGTCCAGCGCGGTCATCGCGGCGAGCGCCTGCTGCCACCGCGACGGAAGCCAGGTCGG
>JAVHVL010000640.1:0-6133 GCA_032160565.1 Pseudonocardiales bacterium
GAGCAACACTTGCGGCTCGACCGCGATCGCGCGGGCGATGCACAGCCGCTGCTGCTGACCGCCGGACAGTCCGGCGCCCGGCTTGTTGAGCCGGTCCTTGACCTCGTCCCACAGGTTCGCCGACCGCAACGACTTCTCGACGATGCCGTCCAGATCGCCCTTGGGGACCCGGCCGCTCTGCAGCTTGAGGCCGGCCGCGACGTTGTCGTAGATCGACATCGTCGGGAACGGGTTGGGGCGCTGGAACACCATCCCGATGGTGCGCCGCACGTTGACCGGATCGACCTGGGGCGCGTAGATGTTCTCGCCGTCGAGCAGGACGTCACCCTCGACAGTCGCGCCGGCGATCACCTCGTGCAGGCGGTTCAGCGTGCGCAGCACCGTGGACTTCCCGCAGCCGGACGGTCCGATGAACGCCGTCACGGCCCGCGGCGTGATCGTGAAGGTCACCTCGCTGACGGCTAGGAACTTGCCGTAGTAGATGTTGAGGTTCTTGGCGTCGATCTGCTTCGCCATCAGTTTTCTCCACTCGTGAGCATTAGCTCGACACCTTGTTGAATCGGCCGATCAGCCGAGCGACCACGTTCAGCGCCATCACGATCACGACGAGCGTGAGCGCCGCGCCCCACACCCGGTCCACCGCATAGTTGTGCACCAAGTGCGGCTTGCCGTCGGCGCCGAGCAGGTAGGTGCCCTTCGTGGTGAAGTTGACCGCCTCGTCGTTGATCATCGCCGGAAGTGCGCCCTGCGGGCCGGAGAACAGGTTGGTGTTGATGCTGGGCGCGTAGCCCACCAGGATGAGCAGCGGCGCGGTCTCGCCCGCCACGCGTGCGATGCCCAGCACGATGCCGGTGATGATGCCGCTGAGGGCAGTGGGCAGCACGATCTTGATGATCGTCTTCCACTTCGGCACGCCGAGCGCGTAGGACGCCTCGCGCAGCTCGTTGGGCACCAGGCGCAGCATCTCCTCGGTGGTGCGGACGACGACCGGGATCATCAGCATCACCAGCGCGAGCGAGACCAGCCACCCGGCCCGCTGGCCATGGAACGTGCTGATGAACACGGCGTAGATGAACAGCGCCGCCACTATGGACGGGATGCCGGTGAGGATGTCCACCATGAAGGTCGCCGCGCGCGCCATCGGGCCGCGGCCGTACTCGATCAGGTAGATGGCCACGAGCAGCGCGATCGGCACCGAGATGAGCGCGCACAGCCCGACCTGCTCCGCGGTGCCGATGATCGCGTGGTAAGCGCCGCCACCCGGGTCGGTGAACGTCAGGTTGCGCTGGCTGTGCGTGAACCACCCCGTCCGGGTCATCGCGTGGAAACCCTTGCTGATGACCGTCCACAGCAGCCAGACCAGCGGGACCAGGGCGACGAGGAACGAGGCGGTGATCAAGACCGTCGCGAGATGGTTCTTGAGCTTCCGCAGACCACCGACGTGGGTTGCGCTCAGCGACGGCGCGGCAGGTGGGGCGATGACCGTCATGAGAACTCCCGGCGTCGGTTGACCACCGCGCGGGCGGCGGCGTTGACGGCGAATGTGAGGATGAAGAGCACCAGGCCGGCCGCGATGTACGCCCCGGTCTGCGTCGCGCCGTTCGCCTCCTGCATGTTCAGCCCGATCAGCGAGGCGAACGTCTGCCCGCCGTCGAAGATCGAGAAGCTGAACTTCGCGTTCTGCGACGGCTTGGACAGGATCAGCATCACCGCGATCGTCTCGCCGAGCGCCCGCCCGAGGCCGAGCATCGCGCCACTGATCACGCCGGGGCGGCCGAACGGCAGTACCGCCATGCGGATCACCTCCCAGCGGGTGGCGCCGAGGGCCCACGCCGCCTCGATGTTCGCGCGTGGCGTCCGCTCGAACACGTCCCGGCTGATCGCCGTGACGATCGGAAGGATCATCACCGCGAGGACGACCGAGGCGTCGAAGATCGTGCCGTTCTGCACGCCCTTGTCCTGGAACAGCGGGATGAAGTGCAGGTGGTAGAGCGCCCGCTGCACACCGACGAGGTGGGGCGCGAGGACGTAGATGCCCCAGATGCCGTAGATGATCGAGGGGATCGCCGCCAACAGGTCGATCACGTAGCCGACGGCGCGACGCAGGCTCTTGGGTGCGTACTGCGTGATGAACAGCGCGATCCCGACTGCGACAGGGACCGCCAGCAGCAATGCGATCGTCGAGCTGATCACGGTGACCCAGAGCAGGTCGGCGACGCCGAAGTGCAGCGGCGAACTGGCCACCTGGAAGCCGCGGGAGAACAGGAAGTTCGACTTGTCCTTGGCGATCACCGGCGCGGCGCGGCTGACCAGGAACGCCGCCACCAAGGCGATGAGGGCGATGATGAATCCGCCCGAGCCCGCCGTCAGCCAGTAGAAGATCCGGTCGCCGATGCGGACCTTGGCGCCGCGCGTCGCGCTCACCGGCTGCGCGTGCGGTGGCGGTCCGTCCAACGCCATGATCCCGGCAGGTTCGGCCGAACCGACGACGGCCGGATCCTCGAAAGACAACCCGTGTTGCGGTTGCGTGCGAGAACCCGGCTCTCTGCCCTGCGGATCTGTGTCCCGTTGGGTCATGGTGTCCCGCTCAGTCATCCTGCCTGCGCTCCCGATCGAAGGAGCAGGCCCGCCGGGTCATCATGTCCGACTCCCGGCGGGCCCGCCATCGATGCTGCCTAGCTGATCTTCGCGATCTCTGCCTGCACCTGCGACTGCACCGACGCCGGCAAGGCCGCGTAACCGAGATTGTGCACTGCGTTCTGCTCGGTCGAGCTGGAGATGAAGCTCATGAACGACTTCACCAGGGCACCCTTGGCCGGGTCCGCGTACTTGGTGCACACGATCTCGTAGGTGACCAGCACGATCGGGTAGGCGCCAGGCGTCTTCGTGGCGTAGTCGAGCTTCAGGGTCAGGTCACCGGTGCCGCTCGGTGCCACCGTCGCCGTGGAGATGGTCTTGGCGACCGTGTCAGCTGTGAGCTGGACGGGGCCACCGCCGTTGTCGATCTTCGCCTGGGAGAGGTTGTTCTGGATCGCGTAGGACCACTCGACGTAGCCGATGGCTCCGTCGGTGGACTGCACGGCCTGCCCGACGAGCTGGTTGCCCTTCTTGCCTTGGCCGCTACCCGCCCACACCTTGCTCGGCTTCGCCGTCCACACCGTCGGCGCCGAGGCGGCCAGGTAACGCTCGAAGTTCTGCGTGGTACCCGACGCATCAGAGCGGTTGAAGACGGTGATCTTCGTGGCGGGGAGGCTTGCACCGGAGTTGATCGCGGCGATCGCCGGATCGTTCCAGGTCGCGATCTTCCCGGTGAAGATCTTGGCGATGACGTCCGGCGTGAGCGTGAGGTCCGAGACGCCCTTGACGTTGAAGCCGACCGCGATCGGGCCGGTGACCATCGGCAGGTCGATCGCCTGGCTGCCGCAGGCCTTGGTGCCGGCCGCGACCTCTCCCTTGGTCGGGTCGAGTGCGGCGTCGGACCCGGCGAAATCGACCTGCTTGTTCGTGAAGTCCGTGACGCCCTGCCCGGAGCCGCCGCCACCGTAGGTGATCGTCGCGCCGGAGCACTTCGTCTGGTAGTCCTTGATCCACTGCGTCATGGCGTTCTGCTGAGCGGTGGAGCCGTCGGACTTCAGCGAGCCGCTCTGGCAGGTAACGCTGTCGGCTCCGGAGCTGGAACTTCCGCCCCCCGCGGGCGTGGTTGACGCGCTGGTCGAGTTCTTGTCCGATCCGCATGCCGCGAGCGAAACGGCCCCCGCGGCGAGCAGCGCCGCGATCGAGAGAAGGCGAGTACGCCTCACTAGGTCACCATCCCTTTTCTTGACAGTTTGTGGCGGTCGAACCCAGTGGTTCAGCTGCCATCGACGGTGACGCTAGGAGCGCGAACGTACGCGGGCCTGACCGGTGGATGAACGGAATATGAACAGCGCCGCATGCTCAGGGGGTCACCTCACGAACCGCGCATACCGGATGCCCGGGCGACCCGTGCGTACCGGCGACAGCCACGAGCGCACCAGACCGGCGAGGGCGTCGGCGGCGCCGTCACAGTCCGAATGCGGCCCGCAGGTCGAAGGCCGACGCGGCGTTGCGCAGCCGGGTGACTCCGGCGTTGTCGTCGAGCCAGCGGGTCAGGCTGTAATGGTCGACGCGTGCCGTCACGAGCGCCGTCTTCAGCTGCGGGTCGATCACGACGAACGGGACATGATTGCTCTGGCTGCCGTCGTCCTCGTCGAAGGTGACGATGATAGTGAGGTGTCCGCTCAGGTAATCCGGCCCTGCCATCAAGATCGGCATCCAACCGGCGAGCCAGGCATCCGCCGTCCCCAACGAGCAGTCGTGCGCGTCGTTGCAGAGGTTCGGGGTCAGCTCGCCGGTGACCGGCAACGTGCCGCCGCGCACATCGTCGAGCAGCGGACCGCTGCTGGTCGTCCCGCTGGGCACGTCGTTGGCCTGGCAGCCGGCGCGCTCCGCGGCATCCACCCAGTACGGCCATGGTCCGTGCCTGGGCGCGTAGCCGCCTGAGCCGCTCGTCTGGCAGTTGCTCGTCATCGACTCCTGATACGCCTGCGCCGTCTTGCCCGCGGCGAGGGTCTGCCCCCACACCGAGGGGGCGGCGGGCACGCAGCCCGAACTCCCCACCGAGCAGTCGCTGGTGATGCCGAAGGTGCTGCCGCCCCAGATCGCGAGGTAGTTGGGGAGGCTGGGATGGCTCACCGCGAAGTAGTCGGTGGCCTGGCCGAACGTCGCGCCCCACGTCGCGAGGTGCGGCATCTGGGTGAGCGCCTCGGCCGCGCTGTGGTTCTCCAGCAGGATCACCAGCACCTTGTGATCGGTCGACACCGGCGGCGGGCTGCTCGTCGACGGCGGCGGTGTGGTCACGGTGGTTGTCGACGGCGTCGGTGTCGGTGTCGAGGTGTCGGTCGACGAACCGGACCCGCTCGGCGTCGGCGTCGGTGTCGAGGTGTCCGTCGACGAACCGGACCCGCTCGGCGACGGCGTCGGGCTGTCCGTCGGTGAACTGGACTCGCTCGGCGTCGGTGTCGGGCCGGGGGCGCCCGCTGTCGTGATGACGAGGGCCGGCGGGTGCCCGCCGGTGTTCTCCTGACTCGCGCAGGACCATGCGATGCGGCTGGCGGTCGACGTGACGAAGGTGTACGCACCGGTGCCCGGCACCATTGCCGTCACGTCGGCCGTCGCATAGGTGTGCTCGGTGACGGGACCGGTGTCGGCCACGGACTGGTTCGTGAAGTCCGGCGGCGGTGCGTCCGCCCACGTAACGGTGTCCTCGGACCAGTCGTTCGCCGCGGTGGTGACGACGGCGCCTGTCCCGTTGCTGCTTCCCGCCCAGCAACGGAAGACGGCGCTCGTGACCACTTCGCCAGCCGGCACCGTCACGTCGAAGCGGTAATAGCCGAAGCGCAACGGAGACCCGTCGGCCGTGACCCACGCGGTCGCGCCGAAGTTGGTGTCGGGATAGCGCGCGCTGACATAGGCATCGGCCACGCTGGCCACGGTGGTGGTGCCGCGGGCCGTGCTATCCGTCAGCACCGTCACGGGAACGACGCACACACCTGCGAACACTGCAAGAACCACGACAAGACGTCGAATCGCCACTGGTCACATCTCCCGGCAGAGAGTGGATAGTTAGCGGCGTGGGGTGTTTCCGACAGTATTTTCCGGTCCGTGTGCCACGCGTGAAGTCACCGTGTGTCACCTCAGCGCGGGCGCATTCATTGACGGAGCGGGCGAATCGCTACCGCACGTGACCGACTCGCGTCGCGTGCGGGGCGAGCACTCTCATGGCGCGGACCCACCCTTGCCCTCCGGATCGCCGAAGAAGGGGGATGCGTCGGGGTTGCTGGGGGCCTCGCGCAGACGGCGGTTCTCCTCGACCAAACTGGCCCGCTCCCGACGTGCTCGCCTGGTCCGCTGGGCACCTCGTCGCATGATTGCCGCGCCGAGAAGGGCGACCAGCGTGAGGACGATTCCCGCGACGACGAGCCAGTAGAGATGGGTGCTCCAAGTGTGTCCGAGGGCGTGCACGTCCGTGACGGCGGCCCTGTTCTGGACGATCAGGATTACGGTCGCGGCGATGGCTGCTGCGAGAAGCACCAGCCCGATGACGACCATGGCC
>JAVHVL010000040.1:0-3000 GCA_032160565.1 Pseudonocardiales bacterium
ATCGCCGACTTGATCTCGGACGGCAGCCAGGTCGGGTGCCGTGCCTTGAGCAGCGCCCCGATGCCCGCGATGTGCGGGGAGGCCATCGACGTGCCAGACATGAAGTCCCACAGCCGGCCGTGGGCGAACGGCGGGGCGGTCGCGGCGACCACGTCGTTGCCCGGAGCGGCGATGTCCGGCTTCAGGATGTCGCCACCCGTCGTCGTGGACGGGCCACGCGAGGAGAAGTCGGTGATCTCCGGAACCTGCGGCGCCGCCGCCAGCTCCGCCGCCGTCAGCGGCACGATCTTCGCCGTCGCCGCGGCACCGGCGGCCGCGATGTAGGCCTTGACCGCCGCACCGTCGGTGTCGGTGATGTGCACAGCCGGCACGGGGTGGTAGTCACCGTTCAGCGAGTTCGGCGACACGTTCGCCAGCACCATGCCGGCACCGCCGGCCCGCTTGACCTCGAAACCCTTGTCGATGCGGGCATTGACGCCGCGGTCGCAGACGATCACCTTGCCGGTCGCCAGCGCCGGGTCGAGCGTCCCCGCGAAGCACCGGTTGGCGTCAGCCGTTGCCGCGCTGGCCAGCTTCACGCTCGCCGCGGTGACGATGCGCGTCGGCGTCGTCAGCGACGGCGTGGTGGACGCACCGACATACCGCGCACCGTTGCCTAGCTGCACGGCCTGGAAGGCGCGGCGGAACGTCGCGGCTGCCACCGTGGTCACCCACGGGGCCGGGTGGTCCAGCGTGCTCGCACCCGGACCGCTGTTACCCGCGGAGTTGGCGACGAAGACGCCGGCGTTCGCCGCGCCCCGGAAGGCCATCGACACCGGGTCGAGGACGCTCGACTCCGACGTGCCGCCGATGGAGAAGTTCAGCACGTCCACGCCGTCGAGTACCGCGTCGTTGATCGCGGAGACGCTGTCGGAGTTGAAGCAACCGTCGGCGACCGGTGGCTTGCCGTCCCAGCACACCTTGTACATGGCCAGCTTGGCGCCCGGTGCCATGCCCGAGCCGTTGCCCAGGACGTTGCCGTCGATCGTCATCCTGACGTTGTAGTTGCCCGCGGCGGTGGACGACGTGTGCGAGCCGTGGCCGGCGCCGTCACGCGGCGAGAGGTAGTCCCATTTCGCGATGTTGTGCTTGCCGAAGCCGCTCACGTAGTACCGGGCGCCGATCAGCTTGTCGTTGCACTCTGTGACGGGGAAGTTCTGACCGGCCACGCAGGTGCCGTGCCAGGTTGACGGAATCGGGATACCGGTGTGCCCGGCGAACGACGGGTTCTCCGGCCAGATGCCGGTGTCGATGACACCGACGACGACACCCGCGCCGGCGTTCCTGCCGCCGCCGAGCTGTGACCAGATACCGCCGACTGCGTCGAGGCCGAGGAAGTGCGGCGATTCGGTGGTGTCAGCGTGCGCGACGGCATCCTTGGCCATCGCGATGACGCCGGGCTGCTTGGCAAGCGCGGTTGCCTGCCGCGCGGTCAGGTCGGCCGCCACGCCGTTGTTGGTGACGGTGTAGTCGTAGATCTTGCTCGCCCCCACGCGCGCCAACGCGGCGTCGTGCAGTGAGGTGAGGTGGCCGCGCCAGGCGCCGACGGACGACGCGTTCGGGTTGAGCTTGCGGCCGGCGGCCGGACGGGTGGCTGGGAAGCCGCGTACGTAGCCGCTGTAGCTCGCCGCGGGATCGTCGACGAACGTCACGATGTAGCGGCCGCTCGAGTACGGCTGGCCGCTCGCCGGCGCCGGTGCGGCCGATGCGCTCTGCCCGGCCGCGACAGTCGTGGCGGAGGTCGCGACGACGGCGAGCACTGCTGCTGCCCCGCGCCGGAAGATCGTCGGTCGGATCACGGCATGCCCCCTTTTGGCGCACAGCCGCGGCCAGGGTCGCAGGGCCTTCGCTGTGTGCTGGCTATGTTCGGTTGCCACACCCTCCTTCCGCGCCGAACCGCTGTCAAGACCATCTCGGCGCAGATCGCGGACGGAATCCAGCGATCGACTCGCCTTCCGTGGGCGTCCGCCGCCTTGCTCCGCGTGACTAGGGCGCGTCTGCTAAGCCCCGCTCGTGCGAGCAGAGTATGGGCTAGGGAGACATGTTCCAGCCTCGATGGTGACCGGACGAGAGCGAGAGATCATGCAGATCGGACTGCACATCCCAGACTTCACCTGGCCCGGCGGGCCGGCCGCGCTGGCGCGAGACCTGAGTCGAATCGCGACGACTGCGGAGGACGCCGGCTTCGCGAAACTCAGCGTGATGGACCATGTCTGGCAGATCCATGTCATCGGGCCACCCGAGCACGAGATGCTCGAGGCGTACACGACCCTCGGCTACCTCGCCGCCCGAACCAGCCGCATCGAACTGCTCGCCTGGGTCACGGCCGTCGTCTATCGCGAGCCCGGCCTGCTCGCGAAGGAGGTCACGACCCTCGACGTGCTGTCCGAGGGGCGGGCGTGGCTGGGCATCGGCGCGGCCTGGAACGAGGAAGAGGCTCGCGGCCTGGGCTTGCCGTTCCCGCCTACGGCTGAGCGATTCGAGCGGCTCGAGGAGACGCTCCAGATCTGCCTGCAGATGTGGAGCGACAGCGAGGAGCCGTACCACGGCAAGCACTACACGCTGGAGCGAACGCTCAACTCGCCGCAGCCCCTGCGGCGGCCGCACCCGCCGATCATGATCGGCGGTGGTGGAGAGCGGAAGACGCTTCGCCTCGTTGCCCAGTACGCCCAGGCGTGCAACCTCTTCGCCGGTCCGGAGCTCGAACGCAAACTCGACGTGCTGCGCGCGCACTGCGCGGCCGTCGGCCGGGACTACGACGACATCGAGAAGACCGTCATGATGCCACTCGAACCCGGCCCCCGAGGTGAGAACGTCGACGCGTTGCTCGAGCAGTTGGAGCACCTCTCAACGCTCGGGATCTCGCACGCCCACGCCCGCCTCGAGAACGTCGCCGCGCTCACCCCGCTGGAGATCATCGGCGAGAAGGTCATCCCGGTGGCGGCCCGGTTCTAGAGCGCC
>JAVHVL010000211.1:0-3083 GCA_032160565.1 Pseudonocardiales bacterium
CAACGACAGCGAGCGCCCGCCACGCACGCTTCGTGGCGAGGAGCGCGCGGCGATCCTTATCCACCTCGACGCGGCCACGCTGCCCGCCGACGCCGACGCCGACGCCGACGAGCCGGGGGCCCGGTCCGAGCCGGAGGCCGCGGCCGCACCGAGCCCGCCGCGTTCACGTGAACGCGGCCGGCCGGCGGCACGCATCGCCGGTGGCCCCGGGCTGCCGGACGCGGCGGTTCGGCGGTTGCTGTGCGCCGGCCGGATCCGGACCGTGGTGCATGGGGAGGATCAAGGCCGCTCCACCGTGCGCGACCTTGGTCGTTCGCGCCGCGTCGTGTCCGAGCGGCTCTTCCGCGCACTGCTGATCCGCGATGGCGCCTGCGCCTTCCCGGGCTGTGGCGGAAGTCAGGGGCTCGAGGCGCACCACGTGCGGCACTGGATCGACGGTGGCGGCACCGATCTGGCGAATCTCGTGCTGCTCTGCCGGGCACATCACCATGCCCACCACGACGGCGAGTTCCGCATCGCCGCGCTCGGGCACGGCGGCTTCCGGTTCCGGCGCCGCGACGGCCGCGACCTCAGCCGGCGCATCAGCCCGGCCGAACTCGCCGACCTCGACACGCCCGTCGAGCACGAACACCCGGACATTCACCCCGCCGCTGCCACGACCAGATGGGACGGCCGGCGCATCGACCGAGACTTCGCGATCGCCGTCCTCGCCGACCGCCGGAGGCGTGCCCGGGAGCGCGCGCAGCTCGCCGGCTGAGCACGCCGGCCGCCCGCCGCACGCGGGACGCGGCCGAAGATCAGCAGCCGAAGATCAACAGCCGAAGATCAAAGGTCCGTCGCAGTACAGGACCAACGACCCTGATCAGCGCGCCGACTCCACCGCATAGTGATCAAGTCGGGGACGCCCGGCGGACGGGCCCGAAGGCAGTCAACCGGGGGCAGTCATGGCCGCGCTACTGCTGCGACTGATCCGGCTTCGCTCAGCGGCGACGCTGCCTTCGGGCCCGTATCCAGACCACGGCCGATCGGCCCGGCTCTGTCGGTCCGCGCCGACGCGATCCGGGCCGCGCGGCCAAGGGCCAGGACTACGCGTCCGCCCTGGGTGGTTCGGTCATCAGCGGTGATCGAGGCGCGCCTCCCGGCGATCGTGGGGCCGCTCCCGGCACGCTGAGCGTCGGCGTAACCGACTCGTCACCGCATGACATATAACCGAAATGCCGGACATATTGGCTGATCTTCATGACCATCGACGCGTCCAGCCTCACCACTGACCAGCTCAACACCTACATCGCCAGCCGGCTCGCAGTGTCCGGCATCGACATCTCGCTGTTACCGAGCTCGCCGGACCCGGCCACCGGCGCGCCGACTCAGGCGCAGGCGCTCGCGTCACTGCGCTCGTTCGTGCTGTCGAATCCGAAGGTGATCAACGGTTGGCGCCCGGCCCCCGCCGGGGCTGCCGCCGACGCCGACATCCTCAGCCAGGAGCTCTCGCCGCCCCTGGAGTATCCGTCGATCACCGAGGCGTGGACGGGTGAGGTCACGCGATGAGCCGCGAGATCAACCGGCGGGTCTTCCTGAGCCGTACCGCCACGGTCGCCGGCGGAGCAGCCGCGCTGACGGCACTGCCGCAATGGGCGGGCGCGACGGCCGAAGCGGCTCCCGCGACCCAGCCGTCGGCATCGCCGTACCTGCCGGACGTGAGCGTGCGGCCGGCTGCCGCGGCTGACCCGACGGAGGCCACCATCGTCGAGGCCGCGACGCTGATGCGGCAGGGGCGCCTCACCGCCGTCGACCTCGTGGACGCGCACCTGGAGCGCATCCAGAAATTCGACTCCGTCTACCAGGCGTTCAACACGGTGACCGCGGAGAGCGCGCGGGCGGCGGCGCTCGCCGTGGGCAAGCGCCCGACCCGGTTGCTCAGTGGAATCCCCTTGTGCATCAAGGACAACTACTACACGGCGGGCGTCAAGACGACAGCCAACTCGTTCATCTTCGAGTCGTTCGTGCCGCCGTACGATGCCACCTCCGTGGCCCGACTGAAGGCCGCCGGCAGCATCATCATCGGCAAGGGGCAGATGGGGCCGCTCGCCACCACGCGGGCCACCGCACCGAACGGCACGATCACGACGGTCAACGCGTGGACCCCGGCCGATCCCTCGATCGATCCGGGTGGCTCGTCGACGGGGCCGGCCTGCTCCGTCGCCGGCCGGATGGCGACCTCGTCGATCGGTACGCAGACCGGTGGCAGCATCGTCAACCCGTCCAACCAGCAGAACCTCACCGGGCTCAAGCCGACCATGGGGCGCACGTCGATCTACGGCATCATCCCGCTGTCCTACACCCGGGACCACTCCGGTCCACTCGCTCGCGATGCGGTCGACGCCGCGATCATGCTGAGCATCATGGCCGGGCCGGATCCGAACGACCCACGGACCCTCGGGCTGCCGCCGCTGCCGGATCTCGTCACCGCCGCACTGCCCGTGCGGCGGCGCGGGAAGGTGGTGCTGCGGCGGGCTACCACGATCGGCGTGCCGCCCGACTTCCTCACCGGCGTGAGCGCGGGGGTGGTGGCACTGCGCAAGGCATTCCTCGACACGGTGGCTGCCATTCCGGGAGCCAAGCTCGTGGACGTGACGTATCCGGCCGACTGGGCGCTGATGACGGGCACGTTCAACAACGTCCGGCTCAGCGAGCGCACTGAACCGTTCCTGCCGTTTCTCAAGCAGGACCCCAAGCTGTTCGGTGTCTCGCTGCTCAGCTGGCTGCAGGGGCTGTTCCTGTCCGGCGACGAGTGGATCACCGGTCAGCGGGCGAAGAACCACCTGCTGCGGGAGGTACTCGACGGCGTGATGAGCGGCTGCGACGTGGTGTTGCAGACCGGCCCGGTGCCGTTCGACATCCTCGGGCTGCCCGAGCTCGCGCTGCCGATCGGCTTCACCCCCGTCGGAGCCGACCCCAAGGTGCCCAGCGGAACGATCATCGGCGGTCGGCCGTACGAGGAGGACCGGCTGCTCGAGGTCGCCGCCGCGTACCAGGCCGTGACGGACTGGCACACCCAGCGCCCCGCGGACCCGGTCGTGCCG
>JAVHVL010000073.1:0-10596 GCA_032160565.1 Pseudonocardiales bacterium
GCGGGTCGCCTGCCGCACCGCTGCTGCGTCGGGCGCCGCGGGCGTCGTGGCCCTGGCGTTCCCCGTCCACCCGCCCGGCAAGCCGGAGAAGAGCCGGCTGGACGAGCTGGACGCGCCCAGAGTCCCCGTCCTCGTCGTGCAGGGCGACCGCGACCCCTTCGGCATGCCGCCGCCAGCTCCCGGCCGCACGGTGGTCGTCCTCGACGGGGCCGACCACTCGCTGAGGACGGGCACCGCCCAGATCGCCCTCGCCGTCGTGGAGTTCGTCGCCGTCCTCGCGCCCGGCACTGAGTGGCCGGGCTCTCGCCCCAGCGCCGAGCGGCGCTGAGCGTCAGCCGGCCGCGATCGGCGCGAGCGCCGCGGCGGCGTGGGTCACCAGGTCGGCCGGTGCCAGCTCCACCTGCAGCCCCCGCTTGCCCGCCGATACGAACACCGTCTCGAAGCCCGCCGCCGACTCGTCCACGACCACCGGCAGCCGGGACTTCTGCCCGAGCGGTGAGATCCCGCCGATGACGTAGCCCGTCGCCCGTGCCGCGGCGGCCGCCTCGGCCAGCTCGGCGCGCTTGCCGCCCACGGCAGCAGCCAGCGCCTTGAGATCCAAGCGCCCGGCCACCGGCACCACGCCGCACACCAGCTTCCCGTCGACGGACGCGATCAGCGTCTTGAAGATGCGCTCGGGCGGTACGCCGAGGGCGACCGCGGCCTCCTCGCCGAACGCCTCAGCCCGCGGGTCGTGCTCGTACGGGTGCAGCGTGAACGCCACCTTGGCGCGGGTGAGCAGGGCCGTCGCTGGGGTACCGGTAGCCACGGTCGGGAGCCTATGCGCTGATCATCTCCACCTGGTACACGCCCGGACGGGCTGGATCTGGGATTCATCCAGAGGCAGGCCGCGGGAATGCCGGGGCGCCCCCACATCGTTTCACCCACGACCAACAGGAAAGGCATGCAATGTCGCTGGCACAACGTGAGCTGCCGGTACGCCAGTTCGCCCCCTGGCCGGGTGAGCTGACCACCGGGGTCCGCAGCGTCACCCCACCCGCCGTATCCTCCTTGGGACGGCTGGACAAGCAGAGGAGCGCAGTGGCTGACGAGACGGTCGAGGCCAGGCGGGCGCGGTTCGAACGTGACGCGCTGCCATACCTGGATCAGCTCTATGCCGCCGCGATGCGGATGACGCGCAACCCCAGCGACGCCGAGGACCTCGTCCAAGAGACCTTCGTCAAGGCGTTCGCGGCGTTCCACCAGTTCACCGAGGGCACCAACCTCAAGGCCTGGCTGTACCGCATCCTCACCAACACGTTCATCAACAACTACCGCAAGAAGCAGCGCCAGCCGCAGGAGTCCAACGGCGAGAACGTCGAGGACTGGCAGCTCGCGCGCGCCGAATCGCACACCTCCAGCGGGCTGCGCTCCGCCGAGATGGAGGCGCTGGACCACCTGCCGGACTCCGATGTCAAGGCGGCCCTGCAAGCACTCCCCGAGGACTTCCGGCTGGCTGTCTACCTCGCCGACGTGGAAGGGTTCGCGTACAAGGAGATCGCCGAGATCATGGGCACACCCATCGGGACGGTCATGTCCCGACTGCACCGCGGGCGCAAGCAGCTGCAGGCGCTGCTTGCCGATTACGCGCGCGATCGCGGGCTGATCCCGGCCGGTGTGGGAGGCGAGAAGTGAGTGGCATGGGCTTCGGTCCGGGGAACATCGACTGTGACGATGTCCTGAAGGATCTGTACCTGTACCTGGACGACGAGTCCGACCCGCAGTTGAAGAACCGCATCCGCCAGCACCTCGACGGCTGCGCGCCGTGTCTCAAGCAGTACGGCCTCGAGCAGGATGTCCGTTCGCTGGTGACCCGCTGTTGCGGCGGCGACCAGGCACCGCAGAGCCTGCACGAGCGCATTCGCCTGCGTATCACCGAGTTGTCGATCGAGACGGCGCACGTCGAGTTCCGCGCCGAGTAGGCGGCCAACCTCAGGCGGCCAACCGGAGGCTCCCCGCCCCTCCCCGACCTGGCTGACCGTGGCCTGGTGACGCGGCTCATATATCCAGCTGGGCCCCAAATCTCGCGGATAGGCGCCGAAGCTGAGGCCACGGCCCGCACGCCACGGGCGGTACGCGACGTGGCAGGCTGACGCCGATGTCTGCCCTGTCCGATCTTCTTGCCGCGCGTACCTCGCTGAGCGACGCGCAGGTCGAGCACGTGCAGCGGCTGGTCGGCGAGTGGCAGCTGCTGTCGGACCTCGCGTTCGCGGACCTGCTGCTCTGGGTCCCCGTTGCGGTCCCCGTCGGGGAGGCGGGCAGCGTCCCCGGGTTCCTGTGCGTGGCCCAGTGCCGCCCCACGACCGGACCGACGGCATACCAGAACGATCAGGTCGGCGTCCTCCTGCGGGGCGAGCGCGCGACGCCGCTGCGCACGGCGCTGACCGAGGGGCGCGTCTTCCGAGAGGTGGAGCCGGACTGGGATGGCGACCTGCCGATCCGGCGGGAGGCGATCCCGGTGCGGATGGCGGGCGAGGTGATCGCCGTGCTCGGCAAGGACGCGAACCTGGCCAGCGTGCGCACGCCGAGTCAGCTGGAGCTGGTGTACCTGCAGTCAGCGGCCGATCTGGCGGCGATGGTCGCCGACGGCACCTTCCCGGCGCCCGAAGCGGGGCTGGAGGAGGGATCCGGGCCGCGCGTCGGCGATGGAGTGGTGCGGCTGGAACCCGACGGCACGATCATCTACGCCAGCCCCAACGCGCTGTCGGCGTTTCGCCGCCTCGGCGTCAACGGAAACGTGCTCGGTGAGCCGGTGGACGCGCTGACCAACACCGTCGCTGACGACCCCTTCGATGCCAGCGACCTCGCGGCGGCGGTGGATGCCGCCATCCTCGGCGGGCAGCCGGCCAGCATCGAGGTCGACGGCGGCGGCGCGACGGTGCTGTTCCGCGCACTGCCGCTGCGTCCGCGCGGCGAGACGCTCGGGGCGCTGCTGCTCATGCAGGACGTCACCGAGCTGCGCCGCCGGGACCGTCAGATCATGAGCAAGGACGCGACCATCCGCGAGATCCACCACCGCGTCAAGAACAACCTGCAGACGGTGGCCGCGCTGCTGCGGCTGCAGGCCCGGCGGGTGACCGTGCCGGAAGCGCGCGCTGCGCTGGAGGAGTCGATGCGCCGGGTCAGCTCGATCGCGCTGGTCCACGAGACGCTGTCGGTGTCGATCGACGAGGAGGTCGACTTCGACGAGATCGTCGACCGCCTCCTCGTCATGCTGTCCGACGTCATGGGCTCTGCGGCGCGGGTGCGCGTGCGCCGGTCGGGGAGCTTCGGGGAGATTCCGGCCGAGGTGGCCACCGCACTCGTGCTGGTCCTCACCGAACTGGTGCAGAACGCGATCGAGCATGCCTTCCCGGACGCGGCGGAGGGGCTGGTCGAGGTGCTCGCCGAGCGCGGCCGAGGCCGGCTGACGGTGACGATCCGCGACGACGGCGTCGGGTTGCCGGCCGATTTCGGGTCAGAGCGCTCCGACCGGCTCGGGCTGCAGATCGTGCGGACCCTGCTGTCCGCGGAGCTGGCCGGGACGGTCGACTTCGGCGCCCACGACGGCGGTACCGGAACGGCCGCCGTGCTGTCGATGGCCCTGGGGCGCCGCCCTCGAGTGGGGGGCTGAACAGCGTGCGGGGGTCAGGCCATCCGGGCGCGGGCGCGCGCGTTGCGGCGTTTGAGAGCGCGCCGCTCGTCTTCGGAGAGCCCCCCCCAGACGCCGGCATCCTGACCGCTCTCCAGCGCCCAGGCCAGGCATTCCTGGATGACCGGGCAGCGTCGGCAGACGGCCTTGGCCTGCTCGATCTGCAATAACGCGGGCCCGGTGTTCCCAATCGGGAAGAACAGCTCCGGGTCCTCGTCACGGCATATCGCGCGGTGACGCCAATCCATGTCTTAGGTCTCCTCACTCGGCTACGGCAGGCGGCATCGTGCCCCAACCGCGCTTGTGAATCCTTTCACGAGCTCGCTCACGATTCAAGGAGTCTCGCGACACTGCTAGCCAGGTCACCAGACGGTGCTCCAGCCCGGCCGACTTGCTCAACTCCAGGGTCGTCGAATCCGCTTCCCTTGGCAAGCGGACTCCTGCACGGTACGCACATAACGGACCCGGGTCGAGCCCCTAAAGCCGCATAAATCGGATCAAACTACGACACGTAACGCCTGTGGGACGGCTTTGAATACCAGCTTTTCCCGCGGCTCCAGCCCGTCGCCGTCCACCTGCACCGGTAGCGGCTCGTCCGCCCAGACCGCCAACTCGTTGAGGTCGAGTGCGACGTAGGCGCCGCGCCGCCCGACTCTCGGCCGGTCCCCGGACAGCCGAGCCATGCTGAACAGCAGCCCCGCGGCACTCATCCGGCGCCGGGCGTAGAGCGCCAGGCCGTCGTCGAAGGTCACGCCGGGTGTCGGGTGCAGCGGCCGATTGCCCAGGAAGGTGTACGGATCGGTATTGGCGACAACGACGAAGAAGACGTCGTCGTACGTCGTGCCGTCCGGCAGGTGCACATGCACCTTCGGATGGCGCCGGTCGGTGCGGAAGAACTCGCGGATGCCGACCCGGACGTAGAGCGGATGCGTGGAGCGCTTGCCGCGACCTCGATACCGCTCGACGCCGGCGACCACTGCCGCGTCGAAGCCGAGTCCGGCGGCGAAGGTGAACCACCGCTCGTCCATCAGCCCCAGGGTGATGGCACGCCGAGCCCCCGTGCGCAAGCCGTCCAGGAGCACCCCGGTGGCCTCGATCGGGTCGTTGGGCAGGCCGAGGGCCCGGGCCAGCACGTTGGTGGAGCCGGCCGGCACGATGCCCAAGGCGGGCACCGCGTCGTGCACGCCGTCGGTCAGCAGGCCGTTGACCACTTCGTTGATCGTGCCGTCGCCACCGAGGGCGACGACGACGTCGGTGCCGTCGCGCATCGCCCGGCAGGCAAGCGCGGCCGCGTGTCCGCGGTAGGCCGTCTCGGCGACCTCGAGGCTCGCCTCGCTGGCGAGGGCATGCGTGAGCACGTCCCGCTCCCGCGCGCTGGTGGCGGTCGCGTGCGGATTGGTGACGACGAGCACTCGCACCGGCCGCACACTACGCGCCGGTAGGGTGGCGCGCGTGATCGAGGACGGCGCTGCGCCGGCACAGCTGCGGGCCGCGGCCGTCGTCATCGGGCTGGAGAGCCTGGCGCTGGTCGTCGCGGCGGCGATCCTGATCGGCAAGACGCTCGTCGGGCACCCCGACAGCGTGGGGCGTGCCCTCCTCGGCGCTGGGTTGGCGCTGCTGGGTGCGGCCGCCCTCGCCGTGGGCGGACGTGGGGTGCTGCGCATGCGCGCCGCGGCCCGCACACCGGTCGTCGTGTTGCAGCTGCTGGCGCTGCCCGTCTCCTACAGCCTCGCCTTCCAGGCCGGGAGGGTCGAATACGGCGGGCCGATGCTCGTCGCTGCGCTGACGGTGCTGTACCTGCTGTTCACCCCGCCGGCGCGAGCCGCGCTCGACCGGGAACCCCGTTAGCCGGTCGGTGGTTCGTCGGCGCCCAAGCTGGCGCGCAGTCGCTTGAGCCCGCGGGCCACGAGTCGGGACACCTGCATCTGCGAGACGCCGACGATGGCCGCGATCTCGGTCTGCGTCTTGTTCGCGACGAACCGCAATAACAAGATCTCCCGCTCGGACTCGGGCAGCTTGGCGATGACCTCGCGCAGCAGCGCGCGCTGCTCCACCTGCTCGAAGCCCTCGTCGACCACGCCCAGCATCGGGTGCTCAGGCACCGACTCACCGGGCGCCGCGAGCACGTCCAGCGGGACGCCCGAGTAGGCCCGAGCCGCATCGAGCGCTTCGAGAACGGAGTCCTCGTCCACCTCGATCCGCTCGGCCAGCTCGCTGACCGTGGGCGCGCGGCCGAGCTCCTGACTGAGGTCGGCACGCGCGGTGTTGACCGTGGTCTGCAGCTCCTGGGCCCGTCGCGGCACGTGGATCAGCCAGCCGGTGTCGCGGAAGTGCCGCTTGATCTCACCCAGGATCGTCGGCGTGGCATAGGTGGAGAACTCCAGCCCCCGCTCCGGGTCGAAGCGATCGATGGCCTTCAGCAGCCCGATGGCGCCGACCTGGACCAGGTCGTTCATCGGCTCGTTGCGGCCGGAGAACCGGCGCGCGAGATAGACGACGAGTGGCATGTGCGCCTCGACGAGCCGGTCGCGCAACGCCTTGCGGCGTGGGCTGCCCTGCGGCAGGCGATGCAGCTCCGCGAGCAGCTCCGTAGCAGGTACAGGCGTTTCTTCCTCGTCGTTGCGTGGCCCCGAGGTTGAGGTCACTGGTTCGCTGCCTCACGTCGCTTGGTGAGGGCGATTGTCAACCGGCCGTCTGCACGCGTCACGTCCACCGACGAGGCGAGCGCACCGAGCACCGTCCACGCGAAGCCCTTGCGATCCAGCTCCGCGTTGCCGGACGGCTGGCCGCTGACCTCGACGGCCAGCCGGCCGTAGTTCAGCTCGAAGCGGGCGTCGATGGTGTTGGGCGGAGCCACGTGCGGCAGCAGCAGCGCGCAGGCCTCGTCGACGGCGAGCCGAAGATCCTCGATGTCGTCGATCGTCAGCTCACAGCGCGCGGCGAGTCCGGCGGCCGTCAAACGCAGGGTCGAGACGTACGCGACGTCGGCGGGTATCCGCACTTCGACGACGTCACCGTCGGGCCGATCGTTTGCTTCGCTCACCGAGAATCACCATTCGTCGTCGAGGGATTGGGCAGGTTCCACCGATCGATGACCGGCGTTTCGTACTGAGTGCTGAGCAGCGACGGGGCCGCGGTCCCGAGCGCGAAGTGCCCCCCGTCGGCTGCCTGCAGCCCGATCCACCGCGCACCCATCACTCTGCTTATATGCCCGTGCGCGACCAGAACTACCGGGCCACGTTCCAGATGGCTCGCCGCACGCCGCAGGACGCGGTCTGCGCGGGCGGCCACCTGAGCGGCGGTCTCGCCGTCGGGGACGCCGTGGGTCCACAGCGACCAGCCGGGCACGCGCTGGCGGATCTCGTGGCTCGTCAGCCCCTCGTAGTCGCCGTAGTCCCACTCGGCGAGATCTTCGTCGATGGCGTCGACCCGCAGGCCGGCCAGTTGTGCGGTGGCGACGGCGCGCTGGCGCGGGCTGCACAGCACGAACGCCGGACGGACGTCGGCGAGGATCTCGCGCAGCGCTACCGCCTGGGCCGCACCGGCCTCGGTGAGCGGAAGATCCGTGCGGCCGGTGTGCCGGCCGGACCGGCTCCAGGTGGTCTCGCCGTGCCGGACCAGCCACAGCTGGACCCCGTCAGGAAGGGGCCCAGCCACGGCGAAGGCCGGCTCCGCTAAGGAACCGGCCTCTGCCATCACGCCCTCCGCCACCGCGTCATGCCGCGTTCTTGGTCTCCCAGAAGATCGCGTCGATCTCGGCGATGAGGTCCAGCAGCTTCTGCCCTTCAGCCGGGTCGACCGACTGCTTGCCGCCTGCTGCGCCGGCCTGCTTCGTGGCGCGGTTGAACAGGTCGTGCAGCTGCGGGTACTTCTCGAAGTGCGGCGGCTTGAAGTAGTCCGTCCAAAGCACCCAGAGGTGGTGCTTCACGAGATCCGCCCGCTGCTCCTTGATGATCAGCGCACGGGTCCGGAACACCGGGTCGTCGTTGGCCTGGTACTTCTCCTGGATGGCCTTCACCGACTCGGCTTCGATACGTGCCTGCGCCGGGTCGTAGACACCGCAGGGCAGGTCGCAGTGCGCGTGTGCGGTGACGGTCGGGCGGAACAATGCCGTCGGGCGGAACAAGGACATTGGGGTTGACCTCCTGATTTGTCGAAATCGGCGGTACTCGTTTTGACCCTACTACCGCGCCCGGAACTGCTAGGAGGCAGCATTGCGGGCATGACCGCTGCCCTCCTCCCGTGGCAACGGGTGCGGGTGTCCGGCCCGTCGATGTCGCCGACGCTGCGCGACGGTGACGTGGTGATCGTGCGGCACGGCGCCCCGCCCCGGCCGGGTGACGTTGTACTCGCGAAGTATCGGGAAATGCCGGACAGGTACGTGCTCAAGCGGGTCGTCCGGTCCGACGGCGACGGCTGGTGGCTCGCCTCCGACAACGTGGCCGCGGGTGGCGACAGCACCGTGCACGGCACCGCCGACGTGTTCGCTCGGGCTGTGCTGCGCTGGCCGCGCGGCGCGAAGCTGCCGCGGCGGATCCGCTGACAGACCGAGGGCCCGGTAGGTGACCGGGCCCTCGTGTGTGGCTGCTTGACGGATGAACGCCATGGCGTGCTGGCTCAGAAGCGGCTCG
Source organism: Pseudonocardiales bacterium (assembly GCA_032160565.1). Taxonomy (GTDB): domain Bacteria; phylum Actinomycetota; class Actinomycetes; order Mycobacteriales; family Jatrophihabitantaceae; genus RYN-117. The sequence goes on from JAVHVL010000073.1 coordinate 8,302, forward strand.
TGCCGTTCGGCGTGCCCAGCCCGGTCGGGCCGTCCCACCCGGTACCCGCGGTGCACCAGACGGCCGGCGTGCAGCTGCCGTTCGATCCGCTGGTGACGTCGTGCAGCCCGCCGGTGGTGCTCCAGGTGTACTGGCCCGGGTAGTCGTAGCCGTGGTTGCCGCCGAGGGCGTACACGCTGCCGACGATCGGCGACGACGCGCTCGTACCGCCGTACACCTGCCAACCGGAGCGCCCCTGGTAGCGAGTCGAGTCGTAGACCGCGACGCCGGTGTTAGGGTCCGCCACTGCGGAGACGTCCGCGTTCGCCTTGCCGGTGCAGGACGTGCCGCTCTGCCACGCAGGCTTGGTGTTCAGGGTCGAGCAGCCGCTGCCGGCGCCGCTCCACGCCTTCTCGGCGTAGGTGCCGCCGGACTTCGTCAACGACGTGCCGCCGACGGCGATCACGGTCGGGACGCTCGCGGGTGACTCCACTCCGTAGCCGGCGTCGCCGGTGGATGCGGTGATCGCGATTCTCGGCTGGTTGTATGCGGCGATCTGCGCGGTGTCGCTGCCACCGTAGCTGTTGCTGATCGCGGCGACACCGGTCACGGATGCGGCGTAGCTGACGGCCGTACCGAGGTTGGCGAAGGAGGCCGAGTTGGCCTCGACCAGCAGGATCTTGCAGTTGGGGCAGGCCGCCGAGACCATGTCGAGGTCGAGGCTGATCTCGGTCGCCCAGCCGGCGTCGGTCTTCGGCAGCGAGGTCGTGCTGCCGGTCTGGCTGACCTTCTTGAAGCAGCCGTTGCCCGTCGTGCAGGCCGGCAGACCGTAGTGCGAGCGGTAGACGGCGAGGTCGGACTCGGCGGTCGGGTCGTTGTACGCGTCCACGATGGCGACGGTCGGGCCGCTCGGGGTCGCGGTGCCGGCCGGAGGCAGCCCGTAGGCGGCTTGGATGTCGGCGGGGCCGTAACCGCTGGGCGTCGCGGTGACAGCCGGCTTGCCACTGGCGTCGACGACGACGCGAGCTGCGCAGGCCGCGTATCCGGCGGCGGCGGGGGCACATACCCGCGCCGAGCGGTGCGTCGCCGCCGATGCGCCCGGGGTGGCGGTCGCTGTTGCCGTGGCCGTGGCGACCAGGGCGGTCGCGCCGACCGCGACACCGAGAACGAGACGGTTCATGTGACCTCCGTGAAGTGCGCCCCTACGTGGACTGATCAAACCGTGCGCTACCCGGCTCGGTTTGTCTATAGACGAATTGGAGCGATTCGCCGGAGTTATGGTGCAAATTAGGTCGATCAGCCGCGCATCGTCGCGTAGAACTCCAGGCAATCGGCGTAGGTAGGCAGCAAGCCTTGCTCGGCGGCGGCGCGCAGCGTCGGCGCCGAGGCGTCCTTCTCCGACAGGATCGGCGTGACGTCTGCCGGCCACGGCAGCTCGAGCTCCGGGTCGAGCGGCTGGATGCCGAACTCGCGCGCCGGGTTGTAACCGGTCGAGCACAGGTAGGTGACGGCGCTGCCGTCGGCGAGGGACACAAACGCGTGCCCGAGCCCCTCGGAGACGTACACGGCCCGCCGATCGACGTCGTCGAGCTGCACGGCATCCCATTCACCGAAGGTCGGCGAGCCCACCCGGATGTCCACCACGACGTCGAGCACGGCGCCCTTGGGGCAGTAGACGTACTTGGCCTGGCTCGGCGGCACCGCCGCGAAGTGCACGCCGCGGAGCACCCCCCGCGCCGAGACCGACTGGTTGGCCTGGGCGATCGTCAGCGGCTGCCCGACGGTCTCGGCGAAGACCTCGGCCTTGAACCACTCGAGGAACACACCGCGGTCGTCGCCGAAGGCGCGCGGGGTGAATTCCCATGCGCCGTCGACCTTGAGGGCACGCGTCTGCATGAGGTCAAACCCTAGCCGCGGGTGACGCGTCCTCCAGCCGCGCGTGGTGCCGCCGTGCCCGAACTCACGTGCCGGCGCTCGATCGACGTGACAGACTCGTTTCGGCCGGGCGAACCCCGGGATCAGGCTCTGACCTGCGCCATAACCTGGCGCTACGCAGGGCATCTCGATGGGAGCCGAGGAAGGGCGCGGCGGTGGGGTTCGATCCGGACAGCGCAGTGTTTCGCATGCACGAAGGCGGGAAGCTGGTGCTGCGCAGCAAACTGCCACTGGCTGACCGGGAGGCCCTCTCGCTCGCGTACACCCCTGGCGTCGCCGAGGTGTGCTCGGCCATCGCCGAGGACGAGTCGCTGGCCCGCCGGTACACCTGGCGCTCCCGATTTGTGGCCGTCGTCAGCGACGGGACCGCGGTGCACGGAC
>JAVHVL010000079.1:0-8587 GCA_032160565.1 Pseudonocardiales bacterium
AGCCATGGCCCTGTTCCGCGTGGCGGCTGCCATCCGCTCGGACAGGCTGACCGCGACCGTGCGCTGCCCGAACGCCAGCACGAGCAACGGGACGTCGTAACCGCGCTCGGCTGCCCCGACGAGCAGCACGGCAGGGTGCCCGGCGACCGCTGTCGCGGAGCGGGTCGCGCCGTGGGAGACGTAGTCGTCGATCGTCGCGGTCAGCCGCCGCTGCGCCTGGGCCGCCGTGGCATAGAGGCTTACCCCGATCTCTATCGACGGCACCGCGGCCGCGCCCCGCGGCACGGTGGGGACGCCGTAGCGGCAGTTGAGGTAGGCGAGTCGATGGATGGTCTTGTCGGGAACGCCGACCACGAACGCGGTCCGGCCGCTGACGGCGATGCTCATCGCCTGCTCCACCGCCGACAGGGGCAGCAACTCGTCGCACGGCCCGGGGAGCCGGGTCTGCGGCCGCGGGGTCGGCGACGGGGTTGTGGGCGCGGCGGTGGCGGACACCCGCGGGGCCGTCGGGGTGAAGGTCACGGTCCTCGTCGCGTGGCTGCCCGAACCACCCGTCGAGCAGGCGCCGACGACCAGGACGGCTCCCGCCGCGGCGGCGAGCGGTCGCGTGGCGGTTGGGTGCAGCCTCCCGAACACATCCCCCACGGTAGGCGCAGTAGGTGATCGAAAGATCTCGATCAGGCGTCAGTGCACCGGCGGCGGAGCGGCTACGGGTGTTTGGCGAAGTAAGACCTGGCCCGAACGGGCACGGCGCGGAACATCAGCGCATTGACCGGACTGGTGAGGCGTAGCAGCGCACGGGTGCGTGCCGCGGGCTCGAGGGCGATCGTCCAGGTGAACCGGCTACCCGTCGACGTCTTCTCGACCAGGTAATCCTCGGCGAAGCGGCGCAGCAGCGGACGGTTGGTCTCGGCGAGGTAGAACGACGTGCGCTGCCCCTCCTCCCACCGGAAGAACCGTTCGCGCAGGGCCATCGCCTTGCCCGGCAGCACCACGGAGCGGGTGGTCCCGACACCGAACGGCCGCGGCGAGGTCCACTCCAGCGAGTGCAGGCCGAACCCCCAGTCAGCCAGCGACCGATCCGAGGTGAGCGACTCCCACACCCGCTCCGGCGGTACCTCCAGCTCGACCGGGAACCGGTAGAGGTAGGCCGCGGTGTCGAAGAACGTCTCGTCGGCGGGCTCGAGCGGATACCAGCGCGTCATGCCGGAATCATGCCGGACCGCGTTGGCAGCTAGCGATCGTTGGTGCGCAGGCCGGAGAATGCGATCTTGCAGACGGCCTCGGCAAGTTCGGCCTTCCCGACGCCGTTGCGCGTCGGGCGGTACCACTCGACGAGCGAGTTCACCATGCCGAACAGCAGCCGGGCGGTCAGGGCGGGATCGACGTCCGGCCGCACGTCCCCGTCGGCCTCGGCCTGCGCCACCAGGGCGCTGATCGCGTGGTCGATCTCGCGCCTGCGGGCCAGCGCGCGCCGCTCGACAGTGGTGTTGCCCCGTACCCGCAGCAGCAGCGTGACGAACGGCAGTTCGTCGACGAGCACCTCGACGCTGCGGCGTACAACATGCTCGAGCCGGTCGATCGCCGGCCCGTCCATGGCGGTGGCCTCCGCGGTGACGGCGGACAGCCCGTCCAGCGCGCGATCGGTGGCCAGCCGCAGCAGCTCGTCCTTGCCGCTGACGTGGTGGTAGATCGCGGACTTGGTGATGCCCAGCTTGCGGGCGAGCTCGTCCATCGAGGTGCCGTCGTAGCCGCGCTCGGTGAACGTCCGCGCGGCGACGAGCAGCACCTGCTCCAGGTCGTAGCCGGGGCGCCCGCGCCTGGCGGCAGGGGATGCCGTCATCGGGCGATCAACGCCGGGCGGGGACTCACTGGTCGGTCCGGTGGTCGATCACGCGCTGCAGCTTGCCGAGCGAGCGCTCGAGGGTGTCCGGGTCGACGACATCCACGCGGACGCTCACCCCGACGGTGGCCTTCACGTCATGCACCACCTCGCGTGCCGCCTGCCGGCGCCGCTGCGGCGGGCAGTCCGGGCGGGCCTCGACGCGGACGGTCAGCTCGTCCAGGCGGCCTTCGCGGGTGAGGACGACCTGGAAGTGCGGCGCGAGCCCCTCAGTGCGCAGCAGGACTTCCTCGAGCTGGGTGGGGAAGACGTTCACGCCGCGCAGGATGATCAGGTCGTCGCTGCGCCCGGTGATCTTCTCCATACGCCGCACCGCCGGGCGCGCGGTGCCCGGCAGCAGGCGGGTGAGATCCCTGGTGCGATAGCGGATGATCGGCAGCGCCTGCTTGGTCAGGGACGTGAACACCAATTCGCCGCGCTTGCCGTCCGGGAGTACCTCACCCGTGACCGGATCGATCACCTCGGGGTAGAAGTGGTCCTCCCAGATATGCAGCCCGTCCTTGCTCTCGACGCACTCCTGCGCCACGCCCGGCCCCATCACCTCGGACAGGCCGTAGATGTCGACCGCATGCATGTCCAGGCGCTCCTCGATCTCGTCGCGCATCGCGTCCGTCCAGGGCTCGGCGCCGAAGATGCCTATTTTCAAAGGAGATTGCCGCGGGTCGAAGCCCTGCCGCTCGAACTCGTCGAGCAGCGCGAGCATGTACGACGGCGTCACCATGATGATCGACGGCTCGAAGTCGTGGATCAGCTGCACCTGCCGCGCCGTCATGCCACCGGACATCGGGATGACCGTGCAGCCCAGCCGCTCCGCGCCGTAGTGCGCGCCGAGGCCGCCGGTGAACAGCCCGTACCCGTACGCGACGTGCACGGTGTCGCCCGGCCGTCCGCCCGCCGCGCGGATCGAGCGCGCCATCAGGTTCGCCCAGGTGTCGAGGTCGCGCTGTGTGTAGCCGACCACGGTGGGGCGCCCGGTGGTGCCACTGGAGGCGTGGATGCGCCGCACCTCCTGCTTCGGCACGGCGAACATGCCGAACGGGTAGTTGTCGCGCAGGTCCAGCTTCGTGGTGAACGGGAAGCGGGCGAGGTCCGCGAGGCTGCGGCAGTCCGCCGGCCCGACCGCGGCGGCGTCGAACACGGCGCGGTAGTGCGGGACGTTCTCGTAGGCGTGCCGCAGCGTCCACTGCAGCCGCTCGAGCTGGAGCGCGTGCAGCTCGTCGCGGCTGATCGTCTCGACGCGATCGAGCATCTTCGGCGGGGGAGGCGTGCCCAGGCGGGTCATGCCGGCCCTCGATGGAGGGTTCGGCTGGTGCCGCGGAACTCGGCGATGACGTCGTCGCCGCGGCGCACGGTGACGTCGTAGATGCCGGTGCGCCCGAACCTGGTGCGCTCGACGGCTCGCGCCTCGAGCAGGTCGCCGGTGTAGGCGGGCGCGACGAAGATGATGTCCGCCGCGGCGGCCACCGTGACCGGGCCGTGGCTGTTGCAGGCGCACGCGAATGCGGTGTCAGCGACCGCGAAGACGAAGGCGCCGTGCACGATGCCGTGCCCGTTCACCATGTCGTCGCGGATCCGCATCGACGTGCTCGCCGAGCCCGCGCCGGTCTGCTGCACCTCGATGCCCAGCGCCCGGGAGGCAGCGTCCGATTCCAGCATCCGCCGGACTGCATCGCTCACGGTCTCCCCTTGCCAACTGACCGAATGGTCGGTTAATAATGGACGTATCCGACCCGAGGCTGTCAAGGGGGCTCATCGCATGCCGTTGCTGCGCAGCTACGTCGACGGATCGTGGTTCTCGGCCGCCGACGAGGGGGTCCCGCTCGCTGACGCGGTCAGCGGCGAGGAGGTCGCCCGCGTCTCGTCGAAGGGTCTCGATTTTGCCGCCGCGCTCGAACACGGCCGCCGCGTCGGAGGCCCCGCGCTCCGCGAGTTGACGTTCCATCAGCGGGCCGCACTGCTCAAGGCGACGGGCTCGATGCTGCGCGAGCACCGCGACGAGCTCTACGCGGTGTCCGCCCGTACCGGAGCGACACTCGGCGATTCGAAGTTCGACGTGGACGGCGGCATCGGCGCGGTGCTCTCCTACGCCAGCAAGGCCAAGCGGGAGCTCCCCGCGGGCACGATCCTCCTGGACGGTGATGTCGAGCCGCTCGGCAAGGGCGGCACGTTCCTGGGGCAGCACATCCTCACCTCGCGGCGGGGACTGGCCGTGCAGGTCAACGCCTTCAACTTCCCGATCTGGGGGCCGCTGGAGAAGCTCGCGCCCGCCCTCCTCGCCGGCGTGCCGTCGCTGATCAAGCCGGCCAGCCAGACCGCGTACCTGACGGCCCGGATGGTGGAGCTGATCATCGAGTCCGCAATCCTGCCGGAGGGCACGTTGCAGTTCGTGGCCGGCAGCGCGGGCGACCTGCTCGACCACCTCACCGAGCAGGATCTGCTCTCGTTCACCGGCTCGGCGTCCACGGCGGCCAAGCTGCGCACGCATCCGAACGTGGTGGCGCGAGCCGTCCGGTTCAACGCCGAGGCGGACTCGCTGAATTGCTCGGTCCTCGGACCGGACGCCGTCGCCGGCACGCCCGAGTTCGACCTGTTCGTCAAGCAGGTCGTCGCGGAGATGACGGTGAAGGCCGGGCAGAAGTGCACCGCGATCCGCCGGGCGCTGGTGCCCGCGGCGCTGATCGGTGAGGTCGAGGCCGCGATCGCCGCGCGGCTGGCCAAGGTCACCGTCGGCAACCCCGCCCACCCGGACGTGCGGATGGGCGCGCTCGCGAGCTTGGAGCAGCGCGAGGAGGTGCGGCGGTCGCTGAAGGCACTGAGCGCTGCCGGGCGGATCGTCTTCGGCGACCCGGAGCACGTCGAGGTCGTGGACGCCGATGCCGAGCGCGGCGCGTTCCTGTCACCCGTCCTGCTGCGCTGCGACGATCCGGGGGAGTCCGCGCCGCACGAGGTCGAGGCGTTCGGGCCGGTGTCGACGCTGCTGCCGTACCGCTCCACCGAGGAGGTGATCGGACTGGCCGCGCGCGGGCAGGGGAGCCTGGTCGGGTCGGTGGTCACGTCCGACTCCGACTTCGCACGCGACGTGGTGCTGGGTGTGGCACCGTGGCACGGCAGGCTGCTCGTGCTCGACCGCGACGACGCGGCGGAGTCCACGGGCCACGGTTCGCCGCTGCCCGCCCTCGTGCACGGTGGCCCGGGGCGCGCGGGTGGCGGCGAGGAGATGGGCGGCATGCGCGGCGTGACCCACCACATGCAGCGCACCGCGGTGCAGGGCGGACCGGCGATGCTCACGAGGATCACCGGGCGGTGGATGCCGGGCGCGCCGCGCAGCGAGGGCGTCCACCCGTTCCGCAAGCACCTGTCCGAGCTGCGGGTTGGCGACAGCGTCGTCGCCGGCCCGCGTCAGGTCACCCTCGAGGACATCGAGCACTTCGCCGAGTTCACCGGTGACACCTTCTACGCGCACATGGACGAGGCGGCGGCCGCGGCCAATCCGTTCTTCGACGGCCGCGTGGCGCACGGCTACCTGATCGTGTCCTTCGCCGCGGGGCTCTTCGTCGACCCGGCGCCCGGGCCGGTGCTCGCCAACTACGGGCTGGAGAACCTGCGCTTCCTCACCCCTGTCTATCCCGGTGATGAGCTGACGATCACCTTGACGTGCAAGCAGATCAGCCCGCGCGAGGGTGACTACGGCGAGGTGCGCTGGGACGCCGACGTGACGAAGCAGGACGGCTCGTCCGTGGCGAAGTACGACGTGCTGACGCTGGTGGCGAAATGAGCGCGGCCGTCCTCGAGCGCGAGTTCGAGGAGATCGTCGCGCACGACCGGCGCATCGAGCCGCGCGACTGGATGCCCGACGGCTATCGCAAGACGATGGTGCGGCAGGTGGCGCAGCACGCGCATTCGGAGATCATCGGCATGCAGCCTGAGGGTGAGTGGATTTCGCGCGCGCCGTCCTTGCGGCGTAAGGCGATTCTGCTCGCGAAGGTGCAGGACGAGGCGGGGCACGGGCTGTACCTGTACTCCGCGGCGGAGACCCTGGGCGTCGATCGCGCCGACCTGACGATGCGGCTGATCACCGGGGCGCAGAAGTACTCGTCGATCTTCAACTACCCGACGCTGACCTTCGCCGACGTCGGGGTGATCGGCTGGCTGGTCGACGGTGCGGCGATCTGCAACCAGGTGCCGCTGTGCCGCTCGTCCTACGGCCCGTACGGTCGGGCGATGGTGCGTATCTGCAAGGAGGAGTCCTTCCATCAGCGGCAGGGCTACGAGCTGCTGATGACGATGATGCGCGGCACCGACGGGCAGCGCGACATGGTGCAGGACGCGACGAGCCGCTGGTGGTGGCCGGCGCTGATGATGTTCGGGCCGCCGGACACGGACTCGCCCAACACCGAGCAGTCGATGCGGTGGCGGATCAAGCGGCACACCAACGACGAGCTGCGGCAGCGCTTCGTGGACATGACGGTGCCGCAGGCGGTCGCGCTCGGTGTCACGTTGCCGGATCCGCAGCTGCGATGGAACGAGGAGCGCGGCTCGTACGACTTCGGCCAGCCGGACTGGACGGAGTTCAAGCGGGTGGTGAGCGGCGACGGACCCTGCAACGCGCAGCGCATCGCCCACCGGCGCAGCGCGCATGAGAACGGTGCCTGGGTGCGCGAGGCGGCCGCCGCGCACGCCGCCAAGCAGCACTCGCCTCGGTCGAGTGACGGATCGGGTGGTCGAGTGACGGATCGGGTGGTCGAGTGACGGATCGGGTGGTCGAGTGACGGGAAATAGGACGTCTCTGATCATGGAGATACGTCACTCGGCCGGGGGGACGGGGGCCGTGCCAAGGGGGATGGGGGAATGACCGGTGTGCAGGCGGACTGGCCGCTGTACGAGGTGTTCGTGCGTGGCAAGCGCGGGCTGAACCACGTGCACGTCGGCTCGCTGCACGCGGCCGACGACGAGATGGCCCTGCACCACGCGCGCGACCTGTACACGCGGCGCAACGAGGGGGTCAGCATCTGGGTGGTGCGGGCCGACGCGATCACCGCATCGAGCCCCGACGAAAAGGACCCGTTCTTCGCGCCGAGCGGCGACAAGGTCTACCGGCACCCCACGTTCTACGCGATCCCCGACGACGTCCCGCACATGTGAGCACCTGACATGCATGAGGACGAGAACGCATACGAATCGCTCTCCGTCGCGCACGGGGGCGAGGAGCGCTGGGCCTTCGGCACGGGCTTCGACGATCCCCTCGCGGGTGTGGACGCGGCCATCATTGACGGCGTCGACCCTGCCGCGCTCGGCCGCGAGTGTGTGGCGCTGGGCGACGACGCGCTCCTGGTGTCGCAGCGGCTCGCGGCGTGGTGCAGCAACGCGCCGGAGCTGGAGGACGAGGTCGCGCTGGCGAACATCGCGCTCGACCTGCTCGGGCAGGCCAGGCTGTTGCTCACCCGCGCGGCGCGGGCCGATCCGGGGCTGCGGCCGCCGGACGCGCCGGCGCACATCCCGGCGGAGGACGCGCTCGTGTACTTCCGCGACGCGAGCGCCTTCCGCAACGTGTGCCTCGCCGAGCTCGACGATGCCGGCGACTTCGCCACCGCGATCGCCCGCCTGCTGCTCTTCGTCACGTGGCGCCTCGCCGTGATGGGCGGGCTCACCGCGTCGGCGGATCCGGTGCTCGCCGCCATTGCCGCGAAGGGCGTGACGGAGCTGACCTATCACCGCGAGTACGCGGCCGGCTGGACGGTGCGCCTCGGCGACGGCACGGACTATTCGCGCGGGCGGATGCAAGCGGCACTCGACCGAGTTTGGCCATATGTGGACGAGCTGTTCGCGGCCGCGGACGTCCGCGCCGAGTTCGACGACATCCTCGCCCAGGTGCTGGCCGCGGCGACCTTGACGCGCCCGTCGCCCGTCGCGGCGCTGGGAGCCGGCCGCCGGGGCGAGCACACCGGCGCGCTGGCGCCGCTGCTCGAAGACTTGCAGAGCGTGGCACGAGCGGATCCGGCGGCCACATGGTGAGCACGCTCTCCCGATCCGGCGGCCACATGGTGAGCACGCTGTCCGATGCGCGGGCGGTGGCGGAAGAAGTCACCGATCCCGAGTTGCCCATGCTGACGCTGCACGACCTCGGCGTGCTGCGGGGCGTCCGCGTCGAGGGTGAGCGCGTCGTCGTCGACATCACGCCGACATATTCGGGATGTCCGGCGATGGCCGAGATGCGCGCGGACCTCATCACGCGGCTGCGCGCTGCCGGGTATCGCGACGTCGACGTCCGCACGGCACTGAGCCCGCCGTGGACTACCGACGACATCACCGCGCGCGGCCGTCGACTGCTCGCCGAGCACGGCATCGTGCCGCCCGGCCCCGCGCCGCGCCGCGCCCCCGGACCCGTTCCGCTCAGCCTCGGCAGGACTGCGCCGGCCGTGAGCTGCCCGCAATGCGGTTCTGCCGGCACCGAGTTGGTCTCCCAGTTCGGTGCGACGTCGTGCAAGGCGCTCTACCGGTGCACGACGTGCCGCGAGCCGTTCGAGCAGGTGAAGGCGCACTGATGGCCACCGCGTTCACGCCGCTGCGCGTCGCCGCGGTCGACCGGTTGTGCGACGACGCGGTCGCGGTGACGTTCGACGTGCCGGCCGCGCTGCGGGATGCGGTCACGTTCCGGCCTGGTCAGTCGCTCACCGTGCGGCGCTG
>JAVHVL010000086.1:0-3102 GCA_032160565.1 Pseudonocardiales bacterium
CGTGACAGCTCTGTACGGCCGCGACCGCAGTGTGCGGGATAGGATATGACCAGCGAACCGACGCGTCCCGTGGCCGCAGGGAGAGGTACAGAGACCGATGATCAGCGACAGGAGGAGCGCGTGCTGACCCCCGAAATTGCTCCCGCGCATCTCATCGACTCGCGCGTCCTCGGATCGCTGTTCGCGTCGACCGAGGTGCGCAGCATCTTCACCGACCGCGCGACGGTGCAGGCCTGGCTCGACGCCGAGGTCGCCCTGGCGGAGGCGCAGGCGGACCTCGGCATCGTCCCGGCCGACGCGGCGCGCACGATCCGGGCCGCGGCCGTCTCTGACGGCTGGGACTTCGACGCCATCGCGCTCGAGGTCGAGCGCACGGCGCACCCACTGGTGCCGGTCATCCGGGTGCTCGCGGAGCACAGCGGTGAGGCCGGCGCCTGGGTGCACTACGGCGCAACGACCCAGGACATCGTCGATACCGGGCTCGTCCTGCAGTGCCGCAGCGCCCTCGACCTCACCGAGCACAGCCTGCGCCAGCTCATCGACACGCTGTCCCGGCTGGCCGAGCAATACCGCGACCTGCCGATGGTCGGGCGTACCCACGCCCAGCACGCGCTGCCGATCACGCTCGGCTTCAAGTTCGCCGTCCTTCTGGCGGAGGCCGAACGTCACCTCGAGCGCGTCAAGGCCGTGCGGCCGCGCGTGCTCGTCGGCCAGCTCGGCGGAGCGGTCGGCTCGATGGCGTCCTTCGGCCCGCACGGCCCGGAGCTGATCCGCCGCATGATGGACCGCCTCGGCCTCGGCACGCCGGACATCGCCTGGCACACCGCGCGGGACAACCTCGCCGAGCTGATCTGCGTCCTCGCGATGGTCTCGGCCACGTGCGGCAAGATCGCCAACGAGATCCGGGTACTGCAACGCACCGAGGTCGCCGAACTCGAGGAGCCGTTCCTGCTCGGCAAGGTCGGCAGCAGCACGATGCCGCACAAGCGAAACCCCATGTTCGCCGAATTCGTGATCTCCAACGCCATCCTGAACCGGCACGCCCCGGCCGACATGCTCGCGGCGATGCTGCAGGAACACGAGCGGGACATGACCATGTGGGGCGTCGAATGGTCCGTCGTGCCGGAGACGTTCATCCTCGCGGCCGGCCTGATCGAGCGAACCACCCAGCTGCTCGACGGGCTGATCGTCCATCCCGAGGCCATCAAGCGGAACCTGCACCAGCTCGGTGACCTCATGCTGTCCGAGGCGGCGATGATGCATCTCGCGACCACGCTGGGGAAATCCGAGGCCCACGAGGTCGTCTACACCGCCGCCATGAAAGCCTGGGAATCCGGGCACACCCTGCGCGACACTCTGCTGGACGACGAGTCCATCAGTACCCGCATCAGCCGGGCCGAGCTCGAGACGCTGCTCGTCCCCGAGTCGTACCTCGGCTCCTGCCAGGCGCTCGTCGACCAGGTCCTGGGTCGGAGCAAGGTCCGACAGGCCGAGGAGGCCGCACATGGGTGACGCACCACAGCTGTTGAAAGTCGGCGTGATCGGCACCGGCGCGATGGGGTCGCGGTTCGCGCAGCGGCTGCTCGACACCGGCCACGAGGTGACGGTCTACAACCGCACCCCCGCCAAGGTCGACGGGCTGCGCGCCGCCGGCGCATACGTCGGGCTGACACCGCGGGCGGTTGCCGAGAACTGCGACGTGCTGGTCTGCATGGTCTGGGACAGCCCGGCGCTGCGGGCCGTCGCCCTCGGCCCGGACGGCTTCGTCGCGGGGCTGTCGGCGGGGCAGGTCGTCGCCGACGCGAGCACCGTCGAGCCCGAGGTCAGCGCCGCGATCGCGCGAGCCGTCGCCGAGCGTGGTGCGCTCATGCTCGACACCCCCGTGTCGGGCAGCCTGGACGCCGCCGAGACCGGTCAGGTGATGATCATGGTCGGCGGACCGACGAGCGCACTGGAACGAGCCCGCCCCGTGCTCGAGGTCCTCGGCCGGTCCGTGCAGCACGTCGACGTCCGCAACGGCAGCGCACTCGTGCTCAAGCTGGCGATCAACATGCAGGTCGCCATCCAGGCCGTCGCCTGGGGCGAGGGGCTGGCGCTGGCCGAGCAGTTCGGTATCGACCGCCGCGACGCGTCCCGGGTGATGCTGGACAGCGTGATCGCGTCCCCGATGCTGAAGTACCGGGCGCCGTTCGCGCTCGACCCGCCCGTCGAGGTCTGGGCCAGTGCTGCCCAGCTGTTCAAGGACGTCACCTACGCGGTGGCCCGCAGCGAAGGGACGGCCGTCGCCGGGCGCTACGCCCGCGAACTGCTGGACAAGGTGTGCGCGGACGGACGGGGCGACCGCGAGGCCGCCGAGGTCATGGTCGCCGCGGCCGACGGCGAACTCGCCGACAGGGTCGAGGCGTGACCGTGATGCGCGCCGCCGTTCTGCACGCCCCGCGCGACCTGCGGGTCGAGGACGTCCCGGAGCCCGGGCCTCCGGCCGTGGATGAGGTGACGATCGCCGTCCACCTGTGCGGGGTCTGCGGGACCGACGCGCACGAATGGGCACACGGTGGGCCGATGACTCCGCTCACCGTTCGTCACCCGAACTCCGGCCACGTCGGGCCGACGGTGATCGGCCACGAGTTCATGGGCACCGTGGTGGCGGCAGGCGCGGCGGCCGGGCTGTCCGTCGGGCAGCGCGTCGTGGCCGGCGCCGGTCAGTGGTGCGGCGGCTGCCCGGCCTGCGCGGCGGGCCGGACCAACCTGTGCGAGCGGTACTTCACGTACGGCCTCAGCACCCACGGCGGGATGGCGGAGCGGGTCACCGTCCCGGCGGCGATGTGCGTGCCGGTGCCCGACGGCTGCGACGACACGAATGCGGTGCTCGCCCAACCGGTCGCGATCGCGATGCATGCCGTAGACCGGTCCGGCATCGAGCCGGGTTCGGACATCCTCGTGATCGGCGCCGGCGGAATCGGCGCGCTGCTCGTAGCGTGCGCGGCCGACCTCGGTGCGAAGGTGACAGTGGTCGATCTCGACCCCGAGCGCCTCCACGCCGCCGCCCGCCTGGGCGCGTCCGCGGTCGAGGTCATCGAGGCCGATCAGACCGGGACACCG
>JAVHVL010000095.1:0-3108 GCA_032160565.1 Pseudonocardiales bacterium
GCCGAACGGGCACCTGCGGCGCCGCGAGCCGGTCCAGCTGGACCGGCTCCTGGAGGAGCTGGTGGCCGAGTACGCCACTGCGCGGGTTGCGGTCACCGTCGACTCCGTCACGCCCGCGGTCGTGGACGGCGACGCCGACGGGCTGCGGCGAGTGGCCGTCAACCTGATCGACAACGCCGTGCGCTACGCGCGATCGCAGGTCACGGTCTCTCTCCAGCGGGGCACGAAGGACAGCGAGCCGACCGTCACGCTGCAGGTGACCGACGACGGCCGCGGTATCCCCCCAGCCGAGCGCGAGCGGGTCTTCGACCGCTTCTACCGGGTGCAGGCCTCCCGGTCGCGCGAGTCCGGCGGCACCGGTCTGGGGCTGTCGATCGTGCGCGACCTCGTGCGGGCGCACGGCGGCACCGTGCGCCTCACCGCGCGCCCGGACGGCCCGGGTGTCCAGGCGATCGTGGTCTTGCCCGGCCGCCCAGCTTGAGCTACGGCGGGCCGGGCAGCGAAATCGTCGGCGTAGCGGTCGAGGTCGCTGTTCCGGTACCCGTGGCCGTACCCGTACCTGATCCGCTCGTCGTCGGTGTGGGCGTCGGCGTGGGCTTCACGTACTTGTAGATGGTGAGCCTGACCTGGGTGTCGAGCGGGTAGGAGATGCCCGGTAACGGGCTCTCCGCCGCGACGGTGCCGTCCTGCGCCTTGGTCGCGGTTTCGACGACCTGGCTGCTGTCGACGTTCGTGTACTGCGCGTTGTTCAGCGTCTGCAGCGCGTTGGCCAGCGCCTGGCCGCGGACGTCGGGCAGCTTGACCTTGCCGGTGGACACCTGCAGCGTGACCGTCGAGCCGGGGGCCACCGCCGTGAAGGCATCCGGCGTCTGGCCGACGACGGTGCCGGCCGCCGCCGGGTTGTCGACGGGCTTCTGCTTGGGCACCAGCCCGACGCTGTTGAGGTCGTTCGCCGCGTCGGAGTACGTCTTGTTGATCTCGGAGGGCACCGACACCGTCTTGGGTGTGTAGAGGTGGTAGGTCACCCCGGAGCTCTTGGCTACCTGAGTGCCGGGCGGCGGGTCGACCGTGCAGATGCGGCCCTTCTCCACCGTCTGCCCACCGAAGCAGGCCCCGTTGGTGTCGTCGCCCTTCGTCGGCTGGAGGCTGCTGCTGCGCAGCGCGTCCTCACCCGCCGCCGGCAGCTGCCCGATGATCGACGGGACCGCGACCTTCGCGGCGGCCTTGTCCTTGCCGCCGATGATGAACACCGCGGCCACGGCCGCTCCGATCACCAGGAGCAGCACGATGACGATGGCTGCCCAGATGAGGCCACTGCGGCGCTCACCGTCCGAGTCGGGCGGCACCTCCTCCTCGCGCCGCAACGCCACCGGCGGTGCGCTGCGCGAAATGAACTGCGTGCGCTCGGCGTCGGACATGACCGCCTCCGCCGCCACCGGCTGGTTGGCCAGCGCCCGCTGGAGGTCGGTGCGCATCTCGCCGGCGGTCTGATAGCGGTTGAGCTGATTCTTCGCCAGCGCCTTCATGACGATGGAGTCGACAGCAGCGGGCACCTCGGCGTTGCGCGACGACGGCGCCATCGCGTTCTCGCGCACGTGCTGGTAGGCAACGGCAACGGGAGAATCACCTTGGAACGGCGGGGATCCGGTGACCAGCTCGTACAGCAGGCAGCCGGTGGAGTACACGTCCGAGCGGGCGTCGACGGCCTCGCCGCGCGCCTGCTCGGGGGAGAGGTACTGCGCGGTGCCGATGACGTTCGCGGTCTGGGTGACCGTGGCGGCGTTGTCGGCCACGGCCCGCGCGATGCCGAAGTCCATCACCTTGACCGCGCCGGACTGGGTGATCATCACGTTCGCGGGCTTGATGTCGCGGTGCACGATCCCGTTGCGGTGGCTGAAGTCCAGCGCACCGCACACATCCGCGGCGATCTCCATCGCACGGCGCGCCGGCAACCGCCCCTCGGCCTTGAGAATGTCGCGCAGCGTGCGCCCCTCGACGTACTCCATCACGATGTAGGGCACCGTCGCACCGTCGATGCCGACATCCTCACCCGTGTCGTAGACGGAGACGATCGAGGGGTGGTTCAGGCCGGCCGCCGCCTGCGCCTCGCGGCGGAAGCGATTGAGGAACGACGGATCGCGGGCCAGGTCGGCGCGCAGCACCTTGATGGCCACCTCGCGGCCGAGCCGGACATCACGGCCACGGTGCACCTCGGCCATACCGCCGTAGCCGATGAGCTCACCGAGCTCATAGCGGCCTCCGACAAGTCGCGCCTGGGTCATCGTTCGTCCTCACTGCTCGTCGTGCGTGTCATCAGTGTCCCGCCACCGATCGCAAATAGGCCTCCATGACGCCTTTGGCCACCGGCGCGGCGGCGAGGCCGCCGGTGGTCTCGTTGCCGTTGACGCCGCCGTTCTCGATGATCACGGCCACCGCAATCTTGGGATCTCCGTTCTGCAGCGCGAAGCCGGAGAACCACGCGTGCGGCGGCGTCTGCGTTCCGTTCTTGAAGATGCCGGTGTCCGCGGTGCCCGTCTTGCCGCCGACCACCACCCCAGGGAGGTCGGTGATCGCCGCGGCCCCGCCGGTGCCCTCCGGGCTGGTGACGACCCCCTCCATCATCGTCTGCAGCTGTTGATCGAGGGTCGGGTCGAGCACCTGGCTCAGCTGCGTCGGCTGGGTGTCGGAGAGCACAGACAGGCTCGACGACAGCTCCTTCTGGACGAGGTAGGGCTTCATGAGCGAACCACCGTTGGCAACAGCGGCGGAGATCATCGCGCCTTGCAGCGGGGTCATCCGCACCGACTGCTGCCCGAAGGAGATGTGCGAGAGCGCGCCCTTGTCCGCAAGATCGGCGGCCGGCCCCACCGTCGACGCGGCCACGCCGAGCGGGATCTGGAGCGTGTTGCCGTCGAAGCCGAACAGCTGCGCCTCGTCGGCGATCTTCCTGCCGCCGAGCTTGGTGACGGCCAGCGCCGCGAAGGCGGTGTTGCAGGACTTCGCCAGGGCGAACGCGAGGGTGGCCGTCGGTCCGCTGGCGCACGTCTCCCCGTTGAAGTTCTCCACACACGAGGACGTCGGGTTGTTCGGACAGGCGCCGCTGCCGCC
>JAVHVL010000101.1:0-5688 GCA_032160565.1 Pseudonocardiales bacterium
CGGAGCGCACCGCGATGCCCCATGGCGGCGCGGAGCGCACCGCGATGCCCCATGGCGGCGCGGAGCGCACCGCGGCGGCGACGACCACCTCGGAGGAGCTCGACGGTGCCCATTGATCCATCCCTCGCGATCGGCGCCACCCTGTCCGAGCAGGAGTTCTCCTGGACCGCGTCGGACGTGCTGCTCTACCACCTGGCGCTCGGCGCCGGCGGCCCTCCGACGGATCGCCGCGAGCTGCGCTACGCCTACGAGAAGGAGCTGCACGTCCTGCCGACGTTCGCGGTCGTCGCCCCGACGCTCGGTGAGACGGAGGCGCCGCGGGTGTCCTACCCCGGCATAGAGATCGATCTGGCCAGGGTGCTGCACGGCTCGCAGCAGGTGGTCGCGCACCGGCCGCTGCCGGTCTCCGGGAAGGCCCGCGCGACGGTGCGCGTCGCCGACGTCTGGGACAAGGGCTCGGCGGCCGTGGTCGTCACCGCGACCGAGGTACGCGACCTGGACGGCGCGCCCCTGTGGACCGCGACGTCGACCATCTTCGCCCGTGGCGAGGGCGGGTTCGGCGGCGAGCGTGGCCCGTCCACCCCGAACGAGCGGCCCGATCGCGAGCCGGATTCGGTGATCTACACCGCGACGCTTCCGCAACAGGCACTCTGGTACCGCCTGCTGGGAGATCGCAATCCGCTGCACTCAGACCCCGACTTCGCGCGCGCAGCCGGCTTTCCGGCGCCGATCCTGCACGGCCTGGCCACGTACGGCATCGTCGCCAAGGCCCTGGTGGATGAGCTGCTGGACGGCGACGTGAGCAGGCTGCGCTCCTTCGCGGCGCGCTTCGCCGGCGTCGTCTACCCCGGCGAGACGCTGCGCACCGCCGCGTGGCGCGAGGGAGCGCGCTTCCTGGTGAGCACCACCGTGGCCGACCGTGAGAACGCGCCCGCACTGTCCGGTGCGGACCTGGTGCTGGCGTGAGCGAACGCGGCGAGAGCGAACGTGGCGAGAGCGCGTCCGGCGAGAGCATCGCACCGCGGCGAGCCGCGGACGTCGCGCGGTGGACGGAAGAGGCCGACGTCGTCGTCCTCGAGCGCGCGGGCGCGGCCGGCGGCGCGGCTGCCATGTCGGACGGGATGCTCTACCTGGGCGGCGGCACCGCCACCCAGCGGGCCGCCGGGGTGGCGGACTCGACCGAGCACATGAAGGCCTTCCTCAAGCTGGCCTGTGGCCCCGCGCCGGACGAGGCCAAGATCGACGTCTACTGCGACGAGTCGGTCGAGCACCACGACTGGCTCGTCGCGCGCGGGGTGCAGTTCCTCGGTGCGCTACCGCCCGACGGCGGCGGCACCTCCCCCGTCGACGGCGAGGGGCTGATGTACACCGGGGGCGAGAACGCGCACCCCTTCGACGACCAGGTGCCCGCCGCCGCGCGGGCGCACGTCACGCAGGGCGCGCGACCGGGTGGCTCGGCGTTGATGGCGGTGCTGTCGCAGGCGGCGCTCGACGCCGGCGCGCGGCCGCGGTACGACACCCGCGTGGAGCGGCTGGTGGTCGACGACGGCGGCCGGGTCTGCGGGGTCATCGCCTCGCGATACGGCGAGGAGCTCGCCGTCCGGGCACGCACCGGAGTGGTGCTCACTGCGGGCGGGTTCATCAACAACCCCGAGATGGTGGAGCAGTACGCACCGGTGCTGCAGCTGACACCGCTGCGCCTCGGCACCGACGGCGACGACGGCCGGGGGATCCGCATCGCACAGGCCGTCGGCGCTCGGGTGAAGCGGATGGACGCGGTCGAGTGTGCGCTCCCGTTCAACGCGCCGATCAAGCTCAAGCACGGCATCCTCGTCAACCGCCTCGGCCAGCGCTTCATCAACGAGGACACCTACATGGGGCGGGTCGGGCAGGCCGCGCTCGTCAAGGAGCTCGGGCAGGCCTACCTCGTCGTCGACGAGGAGCACTACGCGCCCAACTGGCTGGGCATCCCGGCCACGTGGGTTTGTGCGTCGGTGCCGGAGCTGGAGGCCGAGATCGGCCTGCCCTCGGGTTCGCTCGTCGAGACGGTCGCGTACTTCAACGAGCACGCGTCCCGTGGTGCGGATCCGCTCTTCCACAAGCGGCAGCCCACGCTCACCCCGCTGGTGCCGCCGCTCGCCGCATTCGACATGCGCTCGGACAAGTTCGTCTACGCGCCGTTCACCCTCGGCGGCCTGCACACGCTCGTCGGCGGCGAGGTCCTCGACCTCGACGGCGCGCCGGTCGCCGGCCTCTACGCGGCCGGGCGCACCACGTCGGGCGTCGCCGCGCAGGGCTACTGCAGCGGCCTCTCGCTCGGCGATTCCACCTTCTTCGGCCGGCGCGCCGGCCTCGGCGCGGCAGGAGCGAAATGAGCATCTTGGATCGGTTCACGGTCGTCGACCGGGTCGCTGTCGTCACCGGTGCCGGGCGGGGCATCGGCGCGGCCACGGCGATCGCGCTGGCGGAGGCGGGCGCCGACGTCGTCATCGCCGCCCGCACCGAGCCCCAGCTGCAGGACGTCGCGAAGGCGGTGGCCGACGTCGGCCGGCGGGCGTACATCGTTGCCGCTGACCTGGCCGACGAGGACGCCATCCGGAGCCTGGCCGGTGCGGCCAAGGAGGAGTTCGGCCGGCTGGACATCGTCGTGAACAACGTCGGCGGCACCTACCCGTGTACCTATCTCGACACGTCGACAAAGTTCCTCGAGCAGGCGTTCCACTTCAACGTCTCGACGGCGCACGCGCTCACGACCTCCGCGGTGCCGATCATGCTCGAGAACGGCGGCGGCTGCGTCGTGAACATCTCATCGGTGATGGGGCGGGCGCCGGGGCGTGGCTTCCTCGCCTACGGCACGGCGAAGGCGGCGCTGTCCCACTACACCAGGATGGCGGCGGCCGACCTCTCGCCGCGGGTACGGGTGAACGCCATTTGCGTCGGGTCGGTGGCGACCTCCGCGCTGGAGCTGGTGATGGGCAACGACGAGATCCGTACCCAGATGGAGAACGCCACGCCGCTGCGCCGCATCGGCGAGGCGGAGGACATCGCGGCGGCCGTGCTGTACCTGAGCTCCCCCGCCGGCGGGTACCTGACCGGCAAGATCCTCGAGGTGGACGGCGGCCTGGACCGACCGAACCTGGACCTCCCCGTCCCCGACCTGTAGCGAGAAGGGCACACGATGACACTGCGGGTTGTGCAATGGAGCACCGGCAACGTCGGGCGGCACGCGATCGCCGGCATCGCCGCGCGGCCGGAGCTGGAGCTGGTCGGGGTGTGGGTGTCCGACCCGGCGAAGGTCGGGAAGGACGCCGGCGAGCTGGCCGGGCTCGGGCGCACCCTCGGCGTCGCCGCGACCAACGACGCCGACGCCCTGCTGAACATGAAACCGGACTGCATCGTGCACACCGCGATGGCCGACAACCGCCTCCCCGAGGCGCTCGCCGACCTGCGGCGATTCCTGGCCGCCGGAGTCAACGTCGTCTCCAGCGGGCCGGTCTTCCTGCAGTACCCCGACGGCGTCGTCCCACCCGAGATCACCGACCCGATCCGCAAGGCAGCCGCGGACGGGGGCGTGTCGCTGTGGGTGAACGGCGTTGACCCGGGGTTCGCGAACGACTGGCTGCCGCTCGTGCTCACCAGCGTGTGCGAGCGCATCGACGAGGTGCGCTGCTTCGAGCTGCTCGACTACTCGACGTACGACAACCCGACGGTGCTGTTCGACGTGATGGGCTTCGGCAAGCCGATCGACGAGGTGCCGATGCTGCTGATGCCGGGCGTGCTGTCCCTGGCGTGGGGCTCGGTGGTGCGGCAGCTGGCCGCCGGGCTCGGCATCGAGCTGGACGAGCTGACGGAGACCGTTGTCCGGCTGCCCGCGCCGGAGACCTTCGACATCGCCTCCGGCACGATCGAGGCGGGCACCACGGCGGCGCTGCGGTTCGAGGTGCTCGGGATGTACCGCGGCCGCCCGGTGTGCGTGCTGGAGCACATCACCCGGCTTCGCGAGGACCTCGGGCCGGACTGGCCGCAGCCGGCCGGGCAGGGTTGCTACCGCGTGCAGGTCACCGGCGAGCCCAACTACACGCTCGACCTGCAGCTGCTCGGCACGGACGGCGACCACAACACCGCTGGGCTGAAGGCGACGGCGATGCGGTTGGTGAACGCCATCGAGGCCGTGGTCGGCGCGCCGCCCGGGCTGCTGACCGCACTGGATCTGCCGCTCGTCACCGGCCGGGGCCTGGTCAGCTAGGTCGAGCTGGTCAGCTCGGCGAGCCGGTCAGCTCGGCGGGCTAGGTGTCGGGCGACACGAGGTCGACGCTGGTCACGCGGTTCGGGTCGATCGCGACGCCGCCGTCGGGACCACTGCTCCTGCCCTTGGCGTAGTACATCACCGGCGCCTCGATCTCCAGGGCGTGCTCGATCTCGGTGGCGAGCGCCTGCCGCTCGGTCTCGGCCTGCTCCGGGGTGTAGCCCGGCAGCTCGATGCGGACCGGTGCTTCGCCGTCGCCGTAGTGGACCTCGAGTACGTAGTGGCTCATGGCGCCAGCCTGCCCCATGCACCGCCGCTCCGACAGCATCGCCCACACCGGCTCGCGCGCCGGGCCGGTGATCGGCCGCGCCACGGCGGGGTAGCACTCCTCGCCCGCCTCGACGGTGACATTGTGTCGCCGCGTGACACCGGTACGGAACGGGGCAGACTTGCGGAATGGTCATCCCGGTCCATGACATCAACCCGGTGCGGCGTACCCCCTGGGTGACCTACGCCCTCATCGCGGCGAACCTGATCGTCTTCCTGCTGACCCCCGGCACCGCCAGCGCGTTCACCGGCACGGGTGGGCTGGCGCAGACGTGCCGACAGCAGGCGTTCTACGACCACTACGCGGCGATCCCGAAGGAGCTCACGCACAACGACGCGCTGGACGCGGTGCCCGACGGCCGGGTCGGCGTCGGTGCGAACGGCCCCGGGTGCGTCGTCACCAAGCCCAGCTATCACAAGATCCCGGTGCTGTCGGCGATCACGTCGCAGTTCCTGCACGGCAGCTGGCTGCACCTGCTGGGCAACATGCTGTTCCTGTTCATCTTCGGCGACAACATCGAAGACCGCTTCGGCCGGTTGAAGTACCTGCTGTTCTACCTCGGCTGCGGCATGGTCGCCGCGTACGGCTTCGCCCTCGCCGATCCGAACTCGACGGAGACCCTGATCGGGGCGTCGGGCGCGATCGCGGGGGTGCTCGGCGCGTACCTCGTGCTGTACCCGCGGGCCCGGGTCTGGAGCCTCGTGCCGTTCTTCTTCTTCATCCCGCTGCGGCTGCCCGCCTGGCTGGTGCTCGGGCTGTGGTTCGTGCTGCAGTGGGCCTACGCCGGCGGTTTGGCAACGTCGTCGGGCTCCGTGGCCTACCTGGCCCACGTGTTCGGGTTCGTCAGCGGTGCGATCGTGGCGCTGTTCGTGCGCGCCGCAGGCGGCCGCCCTGCCCCTCCAGGTCATCGGCTGGGCAGGGCGCCGCTCTAGGTCCTTCGCCGCGCGAAGGGCGCTACAGCGCCGGAGCGTCGGCCACCGCGAAGGCCACCTGCCCGTCGTTGTCGACGGCCGCGTCGAGGGACTTGTCGTCGAGCACGGCGGCGGCCTGCGAGTCCAGGAACACCCGCGCTCCGGACGCGTCGAGCACCTGGTCGCCGTCGGCCGGCGCGGCC
>JAVHVL010000226.1:0-5867 GCA_032160565.1 Pseudonocardiales bacterium
GTGGCCGCAGCTGGCCGGCGCGATGACGGACACAGGCTGGCTGGATCTCACCCATGTCCGCGCCACGCTGCCCGTCGGCGACGCGGAGCTGGCGCTGGCGGGCACGGACGACCCGCACCTGCGGCGGGCGCGCTACCACCGGATCGCCGGCACCGCCGACCCGTCCGCCACTGTCCGCATCGGTGTCACGCACTCCCCCGAACCGGCGCTGCTGCGTTCCTTCGCCATCGACGGCTACGACCTGGTGCTGGCCGGCCACACCCACGGCGGGCAGATCCGGGTGCCGTTCGGGCCGGCGATCGTCACGAACTGCGGCATCGACGTGCACCGTGCGCGATGGCTGCATCGATGGGACGAGCGGATGTACTTCCACGTCTGCGCAGGTCTCGGCACCAACCCGTACGCACCGGTCCGGGTGGCCTGCCGCCCGGAGGCGTCCTTGCTCACGCTGGTGCCGCGCACCGGCTGACCAGCGGTCAAACCCACTCCGTGCGCCCGGTATGCTGGCACGGTTGCCACGGGGTGTGGCGCAGCTTGGTAGCGCGCTTCGTTCGGGACGAAGAGGCCGTGGGTTCAAATCCCGCCACCCCGACCAGACCGCCCGCGGGTGGGCGAGCGTCGCGATGATCTGTCAGCTCCGGTAGCGTCGGCTCGGTCATGGACGCAACCAACCTCGCTGACCTCTACGGCTTGCCGCAGGTGGAGTGGGCGGGAATCCAGGCCCGACTCGACGCTGGCGTCGCCCAAGCGCCGGGCTCGGGAGGCCCGAACCGGCACACCTGTTGGTTGACGACGATCAACCCCGATGGCAGCCCGCACGTCACGGGCGTCGGCGCGCTATGGGTCGATGGCGCCTTCTGGTTCGAGACCGGGGAGGGAACGCGCAAGGGAAGGAATCTCGCGCGCGACGCCCGTTGCGCGCTGAGCCTGGCCACCGATGACTTCGATCTCGTTGTGGAAGGCACGGCCCGCCAGGTCACCGATCCGCCGACGGTGGCGGCGATGGCTGC
Source organism: Pseudonocardiales bacterium (assembly GCA_032160565.1). Taxonomy (GTDB): domain Bacteria; phylum Actinomycetota; class Actinomycetes; order Mycobacteriales; family Jatrophihabitantaceae; genus RYN-117. The sequence goes on from JAVHVL010000226.1 coordinate 1,011, forward strand.
GCGTTGGGCGGCCCAGGGGTGGCCGGCGCGGGTGGACGACACGGGGCGCGCGATCACGGCTGACTACAGTGCTCCCTCGGCCGGGCCGCCGCCGTGGTTCGTGTATTGCCTAACCCCACATGCGGCCACGGCTCTGGCGACGGTCGAACCCGGTGGCGCGACACACTGGCAGTTCTGACCCGTTATGGGTCCCAACTCGGACCCGCATTAGCTGGGCCCGGCACGGCTCGCGGGACGGCTCGAATAACTCGCATCCAGGCGCATAACGTGTGAAGTCGAACAATTCGCTATTCGACAGAACTGCGCACTGCCGGCAGTTATGTGCGGATGAGTTCGATCGAAGACAATTCACACCCGCCGGCCTGCGTGCTGCTGGTGGAAAACGCGACTTACCGAGTACGGTTCGAGCACTCGCCGATCAGCGACCGGCCCGGCTATTCCCTACTTGTGTTCCGCGAGCCCGACGACGTCCAGGTCGAACTGATGTCAGCCGGCTGACCAACAGGAGGTTTGCCATGCATATCCACGGAGTGGACGTCGTTCTCTTCCTGCACATCGCGGTTGCCGTCTTCACCTTCGCGGTCGCCGGGATCATGTTGACCGGCCTGGCTCAGATGCGCAGGGCCGAGTCGGTCGCAGTACTGCGATCGTGGGAGCGCCTGACGCACCGGGTCGAACCCTGGTTCCCGATTCTCGTTGCCGTCCTCATCGCGCTCGGCGCATGGCTGATCGCCCTTTCGAAGAAGGAATTCAGCTGGAGCGACGGCTGGGTGCTCACGTCGGTGATCACGCTCGTGATCATGGAGGCGTACGGCGGGGCCGTACTCGCACCGAACGGCAAGAAGCTGCACGCGATGCTCGACGCAGCCCCGGACGGACCGGTGCCCGTTGATATTCATGCCGCGGTCATGAACCCGCTGGTGTGGGCCGGCGCGTGGGGCGAGACGGGCCTCGCCACCGGCATCCTCTTCATCATGCCGACCAAGCCCTCCGGAGCATGGGCCGTCGTCATCGTGGCCATTATCGGGCTACTCGCAATGGCCATCGGCTACCGGCAGTCGACGTCCGCGGTCAACGCGCCGTCGGACGAACCCGTCACGGTCGTCTGACAACACCGGCGGCGTCACCGTCATCAGCAGCAGCGCGACCAAAACCCCACCCATCACCGGCAACCACAACTGAAATCCGGCAGGGGCAAAGCCTTCAATTCAGCACCTCCCCGCACCGGTCGCGGCCTGCCCGGAGGTTTTGTCGAGCTAGGTGCTCAGATACGAGATTTTGGCGGGCATGCTTTACGGACCCTGCGCGAAGTCACGGCCCTGACTCCCCTCCTTTGAACGTCCGCCACGCGCGCGGCAGTTCGAACCCGAGTAGCACCTGATACCAGGTCACCTGCCAGGCTTTCCAACCGCGGGGCATCCGCTCATCGTCCGCCTCGGAATCGCGGCGGCTGAGATCGAATGCCCAGAGAGTCATCGCGACCGTGCCGGGCACGAAGATCCCGTAGCCCCAGTCTCCGAAGGCGGCGATCAGGATGCCGCCGAGCAGCGTGACCGGCCATATGACAAGGTAGCCAAGCGCCGTCACCTTCCCGTACAGGGTTCTCACGCGAGGGGCTAGGCGCTGCGCTTCGCACCGCTGAGGGCACGTTGCGGCCGGCTGCGAGCACGAATCTGCGCTGTAGCTCCAGCAAGCCGCGACATGATCGAGAGGCTAACCACTCGTCGCCGCAGTTCGGAAACCAGGTAGGTCATCGCCTCGACGCGATCCACGTATGAAGCGCGCCCTTGGTTCGTGATCGCGCTGCTCCCACTGACTGCCGCGTTCTTCGCCGGACGGATGATTAGCTACGCGCGGTAGGTCGGCGGCGCCCACGCGGCCGGCAGATTGCGCACTCGGTCGATGAGAAGGTGACGCGGTGAGCGTGGTCAGCTCGGTCGTCGACGAGGTCCTGAAGCTGCATGGCCTACCGGCGTACGCCCTCGTCGGTGGGTTGGCGTTTGCCGAGGCGGCGCTGTTCGTCGGGTTCGTGCTGCCCGGCGAGACCGCAGTCATCCTCGGCGGGGTGCTGGCCCACGAGCACAAGGTGTCGCTGCCCGCGATCGCTGCTGTGGCCGTGGTTGCGGCAATCGCCGGCGACAGCGTCGGCTACGAGGTCGGGCGGCACTTCGGCACCCGGCTACTGGAAGGCCGCCCGTTCGCCAAGCGCCGCAAAGGGCTGGCCCAAGCTCAGGAGGCGCTGCGCCGCCACGGTGGCAAGGCCGTGTTCCTCGCCAGGTTCACCGCGTTCCTGCGGGCGGTGATGCCCGGGTTGGCCGGCACCGCCCGGATGCCGTATCTGCGGTTCCTGGCGTTCAACGCCGCCGGCGGCCTCCTCTGGGCCGTCGGGTTCACGATGCTCGGCTACCTCGCCGGCGCGTCCTATCGCCAAGTGGAGAAGGTCGCCGGCCGCGCAAGCGAGATCATCCTCGCCGTCATCATCGTCGCCGTCGTCATCTTCGTCATCGTGCGCCGCCGGCGCGAGCGAGACACCTGACCTACCCGTCGACCCCCGGCATGGCCGGGCTCGCGTCGTATGTTTCGGTGAAGTGGCTGACCCGCTACCAGTCGCCTCGGAGGGATCGACATGATGCGGCACCCCTCCGGCTCGATGACGCGCAGGGCGCTGCAACGGCTCGGTGTCCGCTCACTGGCAGCCGCGAGCCTCGTGTTGCTCGCCGCCCTCATCCTGGCGGCGCTCGTCGTCTTCGCCCGCTCGAAGACCGGGGCGGTACACCGTCTCGACGTCAGCACGGCGAATGACCTCAACCGCTACCTCGCCGGCCACCGCGGACAGGTACACGTGTGGAAGGCGGTCACCGACATCGGTGGCCCCAGCACGTGGCGGGTACTCGCCGCCGTCGCCGTGGTGGTGCTTTGGGTGCGGCGCCAGCGGCGCGCCGCGATGTTCGTGGCGGTCGCGATGATCGGCGCCGCGGTGCTCTCCGGCGTCACCAAGGCCCTCATCGGTAGGGCTCGCCCGATCGTGAAGGTGCCGGTGGATCGGGTCGGTGGTGGATCTTTCCCGAGTGGGCACGCCCTCACGTCCTTCGCGGCAGTCGGAACCCTGTTGCTCCTGCTGCTCCCTGTTCTGTCCACGGCGTGGCGGGCGGTGCTTGTCAGCGCCGCGGTCGTCGTGGTGGCCGCAGTCGGGTTCAGCCGGCTCATCCTCGGTGTCCACTACGTGACCGACGTCCTCGGCGGCTGGCTCATCGCCGGCCTGTGGCTGGCCGCGCTCTGGTCCGTGTTCCGGCGTGGCGGCCGTCGACGACCAGCGTGATCTTTGCTCGGAGCGCCGCAGTCTCAGTCGGGCACCGCCGACGCTCGGGGGTCGAACTCGAGTGAACGGAGCTGACGATGCTCTCGTCATGCCCCCAGCAGTACGTCAGCCGCGGCGGGGTCCCGCCCGGCGACCTCACTCATGCGCAGGTAGCGAGCCGCCGGAGTCATCCCCATGAAGTGCAGCGCGTGCGGATTCCTGACCGCCGGCCGGTCCATGTAGGACACAGCAGCACTGTTGTAGCTCTCACCGTCCTGGCGATTCTCCAGATAGGCCTGGTTCCAGCTCGGTGGCAGCCAGCTGGTCCGGCGCAGGAATTCGCTGCCCACACCTGGGCGAGCCCAGTGGTACCGCGCGTCGCCGCGATCCCATCCGAGGGCTGCGAGAACCGCGCCCTGGTCGGCCCACGGCCCCGGCTGCGGACCGGCGTCGTCGAGGGCGTCCAGGAAGGCGAAAGCTTCGGGGCAGGATCGCAGCACCCACACGCCGGTATTCGGGTTGATCCGATGTTCGTGCGGCACCTGCTCCAGCGCCATCGCCTGGAAAGCCTCCGGATGCAGGTGACTGACGATGTCCTCGTCGCAGCGCAGCAGGAGAACGTCCGCGTCCAGCCAGACCGCGATCGGATAGGCCATCAGTGCCGTCCGCAGCAGTCGGATCTTCGCCCACTTCGCATGCTGCGCCGCGGTGTCGGCCCCAACCCCGTCGACCGGCAGATCAGCCGAATGCACGTGATAGCCCCACTGGCTCGCGTAGCTCTCGAAGGACGGCAGCGCGAGATCATGAAGGACGTCGCGCATTTGGGGTCCCGCAGCGGTCACCAACGCCCCTCGGGATTCTGAACCTGTCAGCATTCAGCAACAGTGCACGAGCAATCGCGCATGCGGAGCAGATCAGGGCGGATTCGCCGTCTGGACCGCAGTTGTTCACCGCGCGGATGGCAGCGGTTCGGCGGCCAGGCGCTTACCGTCGCCGCCACGGAAGACTTATGACTTCAGCGGTTCTGCCCCCGCTTGCCGCCGACGATCGTCGCGTGACGCAGGTCGGTGACCTCCGCGTCGCGGCTACCCAGCGGCGCAAGCCCGTAGGCCCGCTCGATCGTCGCGAGGATCGAGGTCGTGTCATGTGCCTGGTGGTCGACGCCCGACCGGGTGAAGTCGCCGCCGATGATCAGCGCCGGTATGCGGGTCCCCGGGCCGAACTGGTCGGAGGGTCCGTCTGCCGCGTTCGCGCCTGCCCGGGCGGTGCGACGTGATCCCAGGCGCCGCCGAACTCGTCGTAGGTGACGACGACGAGGGTGTCCTTGCCGTCCGGGCCGCCGAGTACGGACTTGAGCAGGTCGACGAGGTGGCTCTCGCCGTTATCCGTGCTCGCGTAGCCCGGGTGCTCGTTCTCCTCGCCGATCGGCTTGACGAACGACACCGCGGGGAGGGTGCCGGCGTGAGCCGCGGCGAGGAAGTCGGTCTCGTCCTTCAGGTGTTGGCGGCCTGGCATCCCTGGGGCGTAGTTCTGGAAGTAGTTGAACGGCTGGTGGTGGT
>JAVHVL010000405.1:0-6451 GCA_032160565.1 Pseudonocardiales bacterium
CTGGCCGAGTTCGCCGGCCGAGTGCTCCCCGGCTACAACTTCATCGGCAACAACACCACCGTGTCCGACGACAACGGTCACGGAACTGAGGTGACGGGCGTCGCGCTCGCCCAGGGCAACAACGCGACCGGCGTCGCCGGAATGTGCTGGACGTGCTCGATCCTGCCGGTCAAGGTTCTCGGTGCCGACGGGACGGGTACGGACAGCGCGGCGGCTTCCGGCCTCACCTGGGCAGCCGACCACGGGGCACGAGTCATCAACGTCTCGCTCGGATCCACCGCCTCCAGCGCAGCTCTGGCCAGCGCGGTGTCTTACGCGCAGTCCAAAGGCGCGCTGGTCGTCGCCGCGGCTGGCAACAACAGCAGTAACGCTCCGTTCTACCCGGCGAGCTACCCCGGCGTGCTGTCCGTAGCGGCCTCTGATCAGTTCGACAAACTGTTCAGCTACAGCGACTTCGGCTCCTGGGTCGATGTTGCCGCACCGGGGTCGAACTACACCGTGGCCCCGAGCGGCAACAGCTACAACTTCGGCGGAACGTCGTCGGCTTCACCGCTCGTCGCGGGCATCGCCGGGTTGCTGCTGTCGGCCGTCCCGGCGGCGACTGCAGCCGATGTCGCAGCCGCCATCACCCAGACCACGGACCCGCTGATCGCGGGCGCGGTCGCGAGCGGCCGCGTCAACGCTGCGAGCGCGATGGCAGCGATCACCGGCGGTTCTCCCACGGCGTCGCCGAGCCCGACTGCGACCGCCACGGCGTCGCCAACCCCGACGGCCACCACGGCGTCGCCGAGCCCGACTGCGACCACCACGGCGTCGCCGAGCCCGACGGCCACCACTGCCGTCTTCAACGGCAACGTTCCGGCCAGTGGCAGCAAGTCCTACTCGCTGAGCACCTCCGGAGGCGTCGTCACCGCGTCCGTGAGCGGTGTGACGGCGGATGTGATCATCGCGCTCGTCTCGAGCACCGGCTCCACTGTCGCGAGTGCTACGGGCGGCTCGGGCACGGCGGTATCGGGGACGCTGCCCCCGGGGCCGCTCACCATCGTGGTGAGCTCCGCAGCCGCCAGGGCGAAGTTCAGGCTGTCGGTCGCCTACTACGCGTGACAGAGACAGGAAGGCCCCGGCGGCAACCGGAGCCCTCCTGATTCGTCGTTATCTCACACGCAGGTGATCGCCTGGTTGTTGTTGATCGCGTTGAGCAGCGTGATCAGCGCCGGCGTGACCCCCAGGGACTTGCTGCCGGAATACACCGGATATTGGGAAGCCGCGCTCGCCAGCAGGTTGCCGATCGTGGCGCACGGAGCCAGGGCGAGACCGGATTGGAGCGCTCCGGGAATCTGCACCTTCTGGCCCGCGCTCAGCGTGGGCTTTCCGGCGCTCGTGGACACCGCGTACGGTGCGGTGTCCAGCGCAGTGGTCAGCCACTGCCCCTCCACCATCAACGTGCCCGTTCCGGCCGCGTTCGCCGCCGCGAACACGTTCAGATCGAACGTCGGCAGGTAGCTCTTGTTGGAGCCGCCCGAGGTGCAGTTCGCCGCCACGTACTGGTAGGTAGCGTTCGGGAACGACTTGTTCGCCGTGTACGCATCCGGCAGGTAGGTCAGCGCGCCGTGGGTGAATGCCGCCGGAAGATATCCGTTCACCGTCGAGCAGGCCGCGGCCACGTTGTTCTTGAGCAGCGCCTGGCCGTTCTTGTTCTGCCACCAGCCCATCGTCAGGCCGCCGTTGTTCGGGCCGCAGAAGACCACGGACGTGCTGGCCGACTGGGAAGTCTCGACGATCGTCGCGGTGTTCGGGTACGTCTGGCAGTTGTTGTTGAAGACCGTTTGTGTGTACGTCCACGACGCGTCGCCGGAGACGCCGGTCTTCGGGAATCCGGCCGCTGCAGGAGCGTTCGTATCGGTGACCGTGATCGTTTCCGGAGCGCTGTCATCAGACAGGGTCGCCGCCGGGAACTGGAACAGGTCGGACGCGACATCCAAGACCTGCTGGCCGTCGCCGAGGCCGAGGTCGTACGTCACCGTCGCGGTGTTGGTGTATGACGCGGCCGGATCCGGTGCATCGGTGAATGTGCAGGTGTAGTCAACTGACGCCGTACCCGGATCGTGATTGTTCGGATCCTGGGCGGGTACCGTGAGCGCGCCGGAGGCGTCCAGGAGGCAACTCGACCCCGTCACATCTGGATCCAGGCCGGTCTCGGCCACCGTGACGTCAAGCGGGCTGGGATTTGTGTTGGTCACGGTGATGGTGCCGGTTAGACCGTAGGTGTCGTAGTCGACGGTCTTGGTCACCGCCACGGTGTAGTTCAGCGTGGCCGGCCCGGACTGATTGAACGCCTCCGACGTCTGGCCGTCGACAAGTTTGGTGATGCCCCAGTGCACCTTGCGGACGTGGGTCGGCACTGCGGTCTTCTCCGCGCTCGGCGCACCCGCGGACGTTGTCGGTGTCCCGTTCTTGACCTTGAAAGCGTCCTTCTTGCACAAGCCGGTGATCACCGAGCAAATCGCGAGGATGTAGACGCCGCCGTGATTCGTCGTGTCGGCGAACGGGGCGATCTGGAGCTTGCCAGTGGGGAGATCAAACGCGTGGGCGAAGCCGCTGTAGGCGAACGCTCCGCCGCTGATCGAGAATGTGCGCTCGGCGATCGAGTCCGCGGACAGTACGAGTGCGCCGCCCGGCGTCCGCACCTCGAAGTAGTAGCTGCCGTCGGGCAAGCCCGTTGAGTCGGACAACCCGCTCAGCCAGACGTCTTCCTTGTCCGTGTAGGAGTTGCAGTTCGTCGGATCGTCGATCAGCGCGCCGGGCCCCCCGTTCAGGCAGCTCCCGTTGCCCGGCGAATCCGGCCAATGGATGTTGGTCGTCGAGGAGATGGCGCTCGCCCCGACCGCGTCCGCGGCTGTGGACGCCAAATTCGTCGCTACGAACGAGCCGACGGCGAGCGCCGCCACGGCAATGATTGTCGTCAGTCGCTTGCCAGGGCCCTTGTTCGACCCGCGCGGCTGATCTTGGACGCCAGAATTTCTGGACATGACCCACCTTCCCCGGTGATGGAATAACCCGGCCCCCCGGCAGGTCGCAGCCAGTCTCGACTACTTCCTCGGCAACAACAACGTGCAGAAACCCGACACGACGGACGAGTGGCACAAGCCGAGAAGGCAACCGTGTTAATTCTCTTTCGTAGCCGGGCGAAGGCGACAATTGATCACCGTGCCGGTGCCGGTGCCCGCAGAACTTCGACCCAGCTTGAAGGTCGAGCACGGCCGCGAGCCCGATCGCACCGTCGGCATGCGACGGGGGGCCACCCCGGATCGAGTGGCCCCCTGCGGAACAGCTTTGGTCAGCCTTGGCCGATACCCGCGTGCACCTGCTCCATCGTGTAGGAGGCAGCGAAGCCGCCGTCCTCCGTTCCCACCGGGATGTTGTCGAAGACGCAGATCTGCACGAGCGCCGGGCCTGAATGCAGCCGCGGCACGCTTGGCTCGAAGCCCGGCTGAGGCTTGAGGACGATTGCCTGCGTGTGCGGAGCGCCGTCGCAGTTCAGGGCATTCGGGCCGCTGTCGGACTTCCAGTTCGTGCTGTAGAACGTCTGCGCGAACGGGCTCGATGTGTGGTCGGTCGCGTTGACCAGCGGACCCTGCTTCACCGCTACGAAAAGGTGATTCATCGGCGAGGCCGTCGACGAGCAGGTGTAGCTGATCTTGACGACGGTGGCGCCGGGGCCGGCGACAACGCTGCCGGCGAATGCGGCGCTCGGTTGCGCCGCGTCAGCGACGGCGGTGCCTGAAGACAACGCGACTGCTCCCGCAGCGACGGCCAGCACGGCGCCCAATCGGCGAAATTTCATACTGATTCCCCCTCTTGTCCGGTATTGCAATCGCACCCGTCGGGTGCGATACGGCCGAGCCTGACACGCGGTTCCGGGCCCTACAAGGTTGCTGTCGCCTTGTCGGATATGTGCTGGCACGGCTTCACCGGAAGGCGTGGGATGCCGAATACCAAAAGCGGATCTGGGCACAAGATCGCGCATTCTCGACTCCAGTTGCCCGACGTCCCTCGGCGATCAAGAGACGACAATTATTGAAATCCAGTCGAATCGCTTTCTTGATCAATAGCCGCACCGCTTTTCTGATCAAGAGCCGGATACGCGAAACCGCGCCCATCTCGACCGTCGGCATTGTCAAGCCCACCGCTCGGCGCGACGATGGGGCGGCAGTGCCGGTGGCCGGGCTCTGCCGCCGGTCGCACACTTCACCAGGAGGAGCGATCATGCACGCAACCGTGAAGACAACGCTCGCCGCCACAGCCGCCGTCGCAGGGGCGATGTTCCTGCTGCCCGCGGCGTCGGCGTCCGCGGCGCCCACCAACGCGCCGAGCCGTCTCGTCGGAACAGCCGATTGCGGTTCCGACGGGGCATTCAGCTTCGTCGTCAATTCGGGCAACACTCAGGCCACAACCTGGGGCCCGGCTTTCCTGACCGCCGGCGACGGCGCCCGCGCACTGTTCCACCCCGCCAGCTTCGATCTGACGTTCACCTCACCGTTCGGCACCGACACCCAGGTCGCGTCCAAGTCGACGGCACCCGGGCCGGTGACCTGCTCGATCACCGCCTCGCCCGTCGCGTTCCCCGAAGGGTCGCTGACCGGGACCGTCACCGGCACGATCACGTGGCTCGGCTGATCCTGGTCATCGCCATAGGATCGATGCATGACGAGCCCGAGGGCCGGGCAACCGGCGACACCGGATGACCTCGTCGACATTGCCGCGCTGGAGCGGGCGTACTACGACCGGCACCCTGATCCCGCCGTCGCCGAGCAGCGAGTCAGCTTCGGCACGTCCGGGCATCGCGGGTCGTCGTTGTCGACGTCGTTCAACGAGGACCACATCATCGCCACCAGCCAGGCGATCTGCGAGTACCGCTCAGCGCATGGCATCGACGGCCCGCTGTTTCTCGGCGCCGACACCCATGCGCTGAGCGGGCCGGCGACGATCTCGGCGCTGGAGGTGTTCGCCGCCAACGGGGTCACGGTGCTGATCGACTCGCGCGAGCGCTTTACCCCGACGCCGTCGCTGTCCCGCGCCATCCTCGCCCGCAACGCAGGGCGCTCCACCGGGCTGGCGGACGGCGTCGTCGTCACGCCGTCGCACAACCCGCCGAGCGACGGCGGTTTCAAGTACAACCCGCCGGACGGTGGCCCGGCCGGCACGCAGGTCACCGGGTGGGTGCAGGATCGCGCGAACGAGCTGCTCTCGGACAGGTGCCGAGCGGTGAAACGCATCGGCTACGAGCAGGCGCTGAGAGCGGAGACGACCCAGCGCTACGACTTCCTGGACGCCTACGTCACTGCGCTGCCGCAGGTGGTCGACCTGGACGCGATCCGCGCTGCCGGCGTGCGTGTCGGCGCTGACCCGCTCGGCGGCGCGAGCGTCGATTACTGGGGTGAGATCGGCTCGCGTTACGGCCTCGATCTGACGGTGGTCAATGACGTCGTCGATCCGCAGTTCGGCTTCATGACGCTGGACTGGGACGGCAGGATCCGGATGGACTGCTCGTCGCCGTATGCGATGGCGTCGCTCATCGCGCGGCAGGCCGAGTTCGACATCGCGACCGGCAACGACACCGATGCCGACCGGCACGGCATCGTCACGCCCGACGGGGGGCTGATGAACCCCAACCACTACCTCGCCGTCGCGATCCAGTACCTCTACCAGCACCGGACCTCCTGGCCGGCGCGGGCGGCGATCGGCAAGACGCTCGTCAGCTCGTCGATGATCGACAGGGTGGCCGCGGGCCTCTCCCGTACGCTGCTGGAGGTTCCGGTCGGCTTCAAGTGGTTCGTGCCCGGGCTCCTCGACGGGTCGGTCGCGTTCGGCGGCGAGGAGAGCGCCGGGGCGTCGTTCTTGCAGCGGGACGGCTCGGTGTGGACCACCGACAAGGACGGCATCATCCTGTGCCTGCTCGCCTCGGAGGTCACGGCCGTCACCGGCAGATCTCCGTCGGACCACTATCGCGAGTTGACGGCGGCGCACGGTGCTCCCGCATACGCGCGCATCGACTCGCCCGCGACGCGGGAGCAGAAGGCCGTGCTCGCCAAGCTGTCGCCGGAGCAGGTCCGCGCGGAGGACCTCGCCGGCGAGAAGATCGTCGCGAAGCTGACCACCGCACCCGGCAACGGCGCCGCCATCGGCGGGCTCAAGGTCGTCAGTGAATCCGGGTGGTTCGCGGCGCGCCCCTCGGGCACCGAGGATGTCTACAAGCTCTACGCCGAGTCCTTCCGCGGACCCGAGCACCTGGCCCAGATCCAGGCCGAAGCGCGGTCGATCGTCGCCGCCGCGCTGGGCACCTGAACCGCGCGGCACCTGAACTGCTCGGCGACTGAACCGCGCGGCACCTGAACTGCTCGGTGACTGAATTGCTCGGCGACTGAACCACGTCGGGATCAGTCGCCGAGCG
>JAVHVL010000510.1:0-8417 GCA_032160565.1 Pseudonocardiales bacterium
ACCTCGACGCGCCCGGTTGGCTCGGCGAGACCGCCGCGCCGCCGTTCCTCGCGACGGTCGCCGACGCCGTGTGGTCCGAGCGGCGCGTCGAGGTGCGTTACGAGCGGGCCAACCGGGCGGTCGTCGAGCGCGTCCTCGAGCCACTCGGCCTCGTCCTGAAGGCCGGCACCTGGTATCTCGTCGCGGGGGTGCGCGGCGACGAGCGGGGGGCCCGCACGTACCGCATCTCCCGGGTCCTCGCAGCGGCCGTGCTCGACGAGCCGGCACAGCGCCCGGCCGGCTTCGACCTGGCCGCGCACTGGGGCGACTACCAGCGCGGCTACACCCGCCGCGTCTACCGCGAGACGGCGACGATCCGGCTGTCGGAGGCTGGACGGCAGCTGCTGTTCCTGGTCGGCCGGATCCCGGCGCGCGAGGCGCACCGGGCGATGGGTGAACCGGATGCCGACGGCTGGGCGCAGACCACGCTGCCGATCGAATCGGTGCGGCACGCCCACCATGCCCTGCTGCAGCTGGGCGCTGATGTGGAGGTCGTCGAGCCGGATGAGCTGCGCGGGCTCATCACCGTGAGCGCGCGCGCCCTGCTCGAGCGCTACGGAGCTCGGGCCGCGTCGTCGCCGTTCTCCGGCTGAGTCGCATCCGGCTGGGGCGCATCCGGCTGAGTCGCATCCGGCACCGGCTTCGGTGCGGGCTCCCGGGGCGCAACTGCCTGCGCGGCATCCCCGTCGGCCGGGCCGTCAGCCGGGAAGTCTTCGCGGACGCGGCGCAGATGCCTGGACATCGACTTGAACAGGAAGTAGCACGCGACGCAGAGCAGGAGGATGACGGCCAGGCCGATCGGGCCGGACTTCTTGCTCTCACCGCTGCCGGTGACCACAGCATCGGCCAGCAGCAGCGCGGACGTCACGTGGCGACCTTCTCCCGGATGCCCGCGAACAGGTCGTCCTCGGGCAGCTGCGAGTCGACGAGCGAACGGGCCAGCTCGAAGTCCTCGGTCGGCCATACCTCCCGCTGAATGTCCAGCGGCATCGCGAAGAACCAGCCGTTCGGGTCGACCTGGGTGGCGTGCGCGAGCAGGGCGGCATCGCGTCGCTCGAACCAGTCACCGACGCTCACCCGCGTGGTGATCTTCGGCGCGCGCATGTCGCGGGTCCACTCCTCGCGCCGCGCCCGCCACTCCTCGAACGGCGACTCCAGCCCCCGCGCGATCATCGCCTGGTGCAGCGCCTCCATCTTGTCCACGCTGAACCCCACGTCGTAGTAGAGCTTCAGCGGCTGCCAGGGCTCGCCGGCCTCCTGGAAAGCGTCCGGGTCCGCGGCGGCGTCGAACGCGGCGACGGAGATCTCGTGACAGCGGACGTGGTCCGGGTGCGGGTACCCGCCGTTCTCGTCGTACGTGGTGATCACGTGCGGGCGGAAGCGGCGGATCTCTGCGACGAGGCGACGGACGCCCTCCTCCACCGGCGTCAGCGCGAAGCACCCCTCCGGCAACGGCGGCAGCGGGTCGCCCTCCGGCAGGCCGGAATCCACGAAGCCCAGCCAGCTCTGCTGCACGCCGAGGATGGCCCTCGCCCGGTCCATCTCGTGCCGTCGGATCTCGGCGATGTTCGCCTCGATCTCCGGGCGGTCCTTGAGCGCCGGGTTCAGGATGCTGCCCCGCTCGCCCCCGGTGCAGGTGACGACCAGCACCTCGACTCCCTCGTCGACGTAGCGCGCCATCGTGGCCGCACCCTTGCTGGATTCGTCGTCGGGATGGGCGTGGACGGCCATCAATCGCAACGATTCAGGGCTCACCGCTCGCTCCGGGGGCACCGCATTGTCTGACTCACGACACCTATTGTTCCCGATGCCCAGACCGGTTACGACCGCGCCATGCCCTTTTCGTTTGGCTTGACGCGGGGCACCGGTGTTACGTTCGATGTTTCGTCCCTACCGCCGGATCAGGAGAACACCGTGTCCACCACCGACGACGCCAACGTCACCTGGCTGACCCAGGAGGCATTCGACCGCCTGTCGCGCGAGCTGGACGAGCTCATCGCCAATCGGACGGTGATCGCCAAGGAGATCAACGACCGCCGCGAGGAGGGCGATCTGCGCGAGAACGGCGGATACCAGGCCGCACGCGAGGAGCAGGGCAAGCAGGAGGGGCGCGTCCTACAGCTGCGGGCGCTGCTGCGCTCGGCGAAGGTCGGCGAGGTCCCGGCCAGCGACGGGGTGGCCGGGCCCGGCATGGTCGTCGAGGTGCGCTTCGAGGGCGACGACGACGTCGAGACGTTCCTGATCGGCTCCCGCGAGGAGGCCGAGACCGCCGGCGTAGAGGTCTACTCGGCCGCCTCGCCGCTGGGCCGGGCACTCACCGGCGCCCGAGAGGGCGACACCGTGGAGTACGACACCCCTACGGGCAAGACCCTCAAGGTCACCCTCGTTTCGGCCAAGCCGTTCACTGGTTGAGGTCCCGGCGCAGCCGTCACTGGTTGACCAGCGGCAGCACCCGGTGCGAGATCGGGTTGGACAGCGCGATGACCGTCGACGTACGCACGATCTCCTCGTACTCGTTGACGCGGTTGAGCACATGCTGCAGGTCGTCGTTGGAGCGAGCGACGAGCCGGCACAGCATGTCCCCCTGGCCGGTGATGGTGTGCACCTCCAGCACCTCCGGGATGGCGCGGAGGTGGTCGAGCACCTGGGCCCCCCGCCCCTGGCGGATCTCGAGCGTGGCGAACGCTGTCACGCCGAACCCGAGTGCCTCCGGATTGAGGGTCGGCGCGAACGTCGCGATGATGCCGCGCCGCACCAGCCGGTCCAGGCGCGCCTGCACGGTGGCGCGGGCGACGCCGAGGCGGCGCGACAGCTCGAGCACCCCCACCCGGGGTGCCGCGTCCAGCTCGTGCAGCAGGCGTGCATCGAGCTCGTCGATCCCGAAGCGCGCCTCCGGCGCCACCCCGCGTGGGCTGCTGGTCATGCGCACAGACTGGCACGGCAGCCCGGCGCAGCGGCTGAATTCGTTGGCATGGCTTCGACAATCCGGCGCGTACCGGACATGATCTGCGCCATGATTCGCCGCCGCGCCGCCGTGTCCGCCGCCGTCGCGTTGCTCCTGGCGGGGGCAACCGGCTGCGCGTCGGTCACGGGCGGCACGGGCCGGGCGCTACCGGCTGGCGGGCGCTCGGCGTCGAGCACCAGCGCACAGCACACCAAGCCGGTGACCTCCGCGCCACCGTCGACCTCGGCTGCGCCGTCCTCGCCGGTGCAGTCCGCGCCGAGCTCGCCGGTACGCACTGCCACCGTGCACTCGACCGCCGGAAGCCGGACGTACAAGATCGACATCTGGGTGGAGACGACCGACATCGACTGCGCCGCGCACGCCTACGGCAACCCGGTCGTGGCATATCTGTCCGCCCATCCGTGCCGCAACCTCACCCGCCTGCTGGCCACGACGACGGTCGGTGGCAAGCGAGTGGGGTTCAACCAGTCCAGCGTCGCCTTCGCCGGCAGCGCACCGGCCAGCTACCAGACCGCCGGCGACTTCCGCAGGCTCGTCAGCCAGAACGGCACCGGGAACGTCAACGACCTGCTGCGTGAGGGGCGGAGGCTGCCGGCGAGGCCCGCCGCGGTGCCGTCGCCGGACGCGTTCAGCGCGCTCGCTCAGGACGCGTCGGTGACGATCGTCGACGCCTGGTACCTCGACCGGCCGACGCCGGACAACGACCCGGCGCTCGTGCGGATGGCCCAGGACATCTACCTGCAGTACTGAACACATCCATCTGCCGTACCGAAGCGAGCACCGAAGCGATACCGGGCTCGGCCGCCCCGCCGAGTGACGGATTCCCATGATCAGAGACGGCGCAGGAGCCGTCACTCGAACCACCGATCCGTCACTCGAGTGGCTGGAGCGACACCGGCGCGGCGGGTCGTGCCTGGCGGCGGCGCGGCTCGCGACGTAGCGTCGAGCGAGTGACTGCTGCCCCCACCATCGTCAGCCTGGGTGAACTCCGCGCCTCCGGACACGTGCACCGCGGCGTCAAGGCCGAGATCCGCCAGAACCTCATCGCCCGCCTGGCTGCGGGGCTGCCCTCCCTGCCGGGGATCGTCGGCTTCGACGACACCGTCGTCCCGGAGGTGGAGCGTGCCCTGCTCGCCGGCCACGACATCGTGCTGCTCGGCGAGCGCGGCCAGGGCAAGACCCGCCTGATCCGCACCCTGGTCGGGCTCCTCGACGAGTGGGTGCCGGTGATCGCCGGCTGTGAGATCAACGATCACCCGTACGGGCCGGTCTGCGCCCGGTGCATCGCGCTGGTGGCCACCGACGGCGAGCTGACGCCCGTCGCCTGGAAGCACCGCAGCGAGCGCTACGGCGAGAAGCTCGCGACGCCGGACACCTCCGTCGGCGACCTGATCGGCGACGTCGACCCGATCAAGGTGGCGCAGGGCCGCACCCTCGGCGACCCGGAGACGATCCACTACGGCCTCGTGCCGCGCACCAACCGGGGCATCATCGCGGTGAACGAGCTGCCCGACCTGGCCGAGCGGATCCAGGTGGCGCTGCTGAACGTGCTGGAGGAGCGGGACATCCAGGTGCGCGGCTACCAGCTGCGGATGCCACTGGACCTGCTGCTGGTCGCCAGCGCGAACCCCGAGGACTACACCAACCGCGGCCGCATCATCACCCCGCTGAAGGACCGCTTCGGCGCGGAGGTGCGCACGCACTACCCGCTCGAGCTGACCGACGAGCTCGCCCTGGTGGCCCAGGAGGCGGCGGTGCTGTGGACCGACACGGATCACGCCGCCCCCGTCGTTCCGTCGCACCTGCTCGAGGTCGTCGCCCGGTTCGCTCGCGGAGTGCGGGACGCGCCGCAGGTCGACCAGCGCTCCGGCGTCTCGGCTCGCTTCGCGATCGCGGGGGTGGAGACGGTGGCGGCTTCGGCCGTACGGCGTGCAGCCATCACCGGCGAGCCGTTGGCGGTCGCGCGGGTCGCCGACCTGGCCTGCGTCATCCCGGCCTCCCGCGGCAAGGTGGAGTTCGACGACGCCGACGAGGGGCGCGAGTTCGAGGTGCTGGAGCACCTGCTGCGGCGGGCCATCGCCGAGACGTACCGGGCTCGCCTGGCGGGGCTGGACCTGCGGCCGCTGCAGGAGAAGTTCGACAACGGGCTGACCGTCGGCACCGGCGACACCGTCAGCGCCGAGCAGCTGCTCGGGCAGCTCGGGCCGGTGCCGGTGCTGTCGGCGCTGCTCGATCGGCTGGAGCCCGACGGCATCGGCGAGGGGCCGGCCGCGGTGGGGCTGGCGGCGGCGGTCGTCGAGTTCGCGCTGGAGGGGCTGCACCTGAACAAGCGGCTGGCGAAGGACTCCGACGGCTCCCGGACCGTCTACGGCGCCTGACCGTTCCCCGGCGCGAACTAGGCTCGATCCACACGGCGCAAGGTCCGGAGGCCCTTCTTGGCACACGTGAACCGGTACGGCGCATGGCACGGCGGCCCCGATCCGCTGGAGCCGCCGTACGACATCCGCGAGGCACTGGACGAGATCGGCGACGAGGTGCTGTCCGGCTCCTCTCCCCGCAGCGCCCTGAACCGCATGCTCCGGCGCGGTGCGCGCGATCGCGACGGGCTGGACGCGCTGCGCCGCCAGGCCCGCGAGCGCGCCCGCGAACTGCGGCGCGGTGGCCAACTGGACGGCACCCTGCAACAGGTCCGCCAGCTGCTCGACGAGGCCGTCGCGGACGAGCGCCGCGCGCTGTTCCCCGACCCGGACGACTCGGCGCGGATGGCCGAGGCCGAGCTGGACGCGTTGCCGCCAGACACCGCCCGCGCGGTGCGGCAGCTCGCCGACTACCAGTGGCGCTCGCCGGACGCGCGGCAGAAGTACGAGCAGATCCAGCAACTGCTGCGCGACGAGGTGCTCGACGCCCAGTTCGCCGGCATGCGCGACGCCCTGCAGAGCGCGACGCCCGGGGACCTCGCCCGCATCCGAGAGATGATGAGCGCGCTCAACGACATGCTGGACGCCGACGCCCGCGGCGAGCACACCCAGGAGCAGTTCGACCAGTTCATGCAACAGTACGGCGACTTCTTCCCGGAGAACCCGAAGAACCTCGAGGAGCTCGTCGACACCCTCGCCCGCCGCGCCGCCGCCGCGCAGCGGCTGATGGACTCGCTGACGCCGGACCAGCGCGCCGAGCTCGCCGACCTGATGTCGCAGGCGCTGGGGCAGGCGGGGCTGGCAGAGGAGATGTCCCGGCTGCAGCAGGGGCTGCGCTCGGCGCGGCCGGACCTGCGCTGGGGCGGCCGGCAGCGCATGGACGGCGAGGAGCCGATGGGCTACGCCGACGCCACCGGCGCGCTCGCCGAACTCGCCGACCTCGAGCAGCTCGACGACCTGCTCAGCCAGGACTACCCGGGCGCCAGCCTCGACGACATCGACGAGGAGCTCATCGAGCAGGCGCTCGGGCGGCGGGCAGTAGACGACATGGAGCAGCTGCGCCGTATCGAGCGCGAGCTGCGCCGGCAGGGCTACCTCGAGCGCGGCGGCGACGGGCTGAAGCTGACGCCCCGCGCGCTGCGGCGGCTGGGCGCCACCGCGCTGCGCCGCGTGTTCGACGTGCTGGACTCGCGCGGGCGGGGCAGCCACGACGTCCGCGACGCCGGTGCGGCCGGCGAGGTCACCGGCAGTAGTCGCGACTGGCGCTTCGGCGACGAGCAGCCGCTGGACGTCTCGCGCACCGTGCGCAACGCCGTCCTGCGCACCGTCTCCAACGGGCTGGAGCTCGACCTCGCGGCGGAGGACTTCGAGGTGGTCGAGACCGAACGCCGCTCGTCGGCCGCCATCGCATTGCTCGTGGACATGTCCTACTCGATGGAGCTGCGCGGCACGTGGGGCGAGGCGAAGACGACCGCGCTGGCGCTGCACGCGCTCGTTACCACCAAGTACCCGCAGGACGCCATCGAGATCATCGGCTTCAGCGACTACGCGCGGGTGATGACCACCGGCGCGCTGGTGGAGCACGACTGGGACCGGGTGCAGGGCACCAACCTGCAGCACGGGCTGATGCTCGCGCGGCGCCATCTCGACAAGCACCGCAACGCCGAGCCGGTCATCCTCGTCATCACCGACGGCGAGCCGACCGCGCACCTGGCGGCGGACGGCTTCGCCGATTTCGCGTGGCCGCCCACCCGGGAGACGATCGCGGCCACGCTGGCCGAGGTGGAGCGCTGCACCCGGCGCGGCGCCACGATCAACGTGTTCATGCTCGACGACGACCCTCGCCTCGTCGAGTTCATGCAGGAGGTCGGCCGGCGCAACGGCGGCCGGGTCTTCCTGCCCAAGCCGGGCGCCCTCGGCGAGTACGTGGTCGCCGACTACCTGCGCTCGCGCCGTGGGCAGCGCCGCCGTGCCGGCTGACCGGGCGACGGCGACCTGGCTGCACCCGGACACCGCCGCGGCGCCGTCCGCCATCGCCGGCACCGGCCTGTTCGCCACGGCTGACCTCCCCGGCGGGGAGGCCGTCGCGCGGGTGACCGACCCGGCGTCCCTCGTCGGGGGCGCGGGCGGCTGGGTGGGCAACCACAGCTGCGATCCGACCCTGTGGTGGGGCGAGGGCGGCGCGCTGGTGGCGCGGCGCGACATCGCCGCCGGCGAGGAGCTCACCGTCGACTACGCCACGAGCACGGGCGACGCCGGCTACCTGCTGCGC
This sequence comes from Pseudonocardiales bacterium, assembly GCA_032160565.1. Lineage (GTDB taxonomy): Bacteria > Actinomycetota > Actinomycetes > Mycobacteriales > Jatrophihabitantaceae > RYN-117. The sequence goes on from JAVHVL010000510.1 coordinate 7,694, forward strand.
TGCCACTGCGAGTCGACCCGGTGCCGCGGGATGGTGGCCGGTGACGACTGGCGGATCCCCGAACTGCAGCGGCGGTACGCCGGGCACTGGGCGCCGCTGCCGCACCGCCTGATCAAGGCGAACGCCTGATCGAGGCGCCAGCGTCCCGGTAGCAGCGGCCAGATAGCCTCCGGGCATGTTGAAAATCTTGCTCGCGCTGCACCTGCTGTTCGCGATCTTCGCCGTCGGCCCGCTCGTCCACGTGGTCACGACGGCCGGGCGTGGCATCCGGCAGGGCGACGCCACGGCCACCGCCTCGTCCGCTCGGCTGGCGCGCAGCTACGCCTACGCGTCCGTGCTCGTCGTCATCATCGGCTTCGGGCTGATGTCGGCGAAGGAGAACGGCCAGAAGGTGGCGGAGTTCAGCCAGACGTGGATCTGGGTGTCGGCGCTGCTCTGGCTGGCCGCGGTGGCCATCGCACTCGCCGTGATCGTCCCGACGCTGGACAAGGCGACGGCCGCGATCGTCAAGCAGGAGTCCGTCGTCGCGCTCACGGCACGCGTCGCGGCAGCCGGTGGGGTCGTCGGGGTGATCTTCGCCGTGATCGTCTTCCTGATGGTGTACAAGCCGGGCAAGTGATCGTCGAGGCCGTCGACAGCTCGATCACCCGCGAGCTCCGCAGGGGGGTCCTGCGCCCCACGTGGGCGCCCGGCACTCCGATGCCCGGCGACGCCGCTCCCGGCG
>JAVHVL010000519.1:0-2633 GCA_032160565.1 Pseudonocardiales bacterium
CGATACCGGACGTCGCGCCGGTCACCAGAGCTGTGCGCATCTCGGACATGATCGCGCTCCTAACTCACTGGCTAGACTGGTCTGTCTATCTCACGATTGAGCTAAGCAGACCGATCCAGTCTCGTCAAACGCGAGCAGAAATCCCAGGTAAATTGCTGTGGTTGACAGGACAGATTCGCAGCATCTACTGTCGGATGACAAGATAGACAGACTCGTCTACTCAATTGGTTGTAGTAGGGAGCAGTGCATGAGCGCCACCTTCTTCGGCGTCGCTTTCGACGCGGTCGACGCCGCGCGCGCCGCGCGGTTCTGGGCCGCAGCCCTGGACCGCGACGTCGCCGACGGGGCCGACGAGAACGACGCCGTCGTGAAGGTCGGTGATCCCGGCAGCGGCCCACGGCTGGCCTTCCACAAGGTCCCCGAGGCCAAAAGCACAAAGAACCGCTTTCACCCGGATCTGATCACCACCGACTACGAGGGCGAAACCGAGCGCCTTCTCCGGCTCGGCGCCACGAAGCTGGCCGACTTCGACACCGGCGGCGCCCGGTGGACCACGTTCGCCGACGTCGAAGGCAACGAGTTCGACCTCATCGCCGGCTGAAGCCACCCACCATCACCTACCGGAGACAGGCCATGACGACACGGGAACCCAAGATCCCCGGAACCGACCATCCGATCACCATCGAGGCCACCGGCGCCCGCGTCGTGGCACGCGTCGGCGCGCACGTCATCGCCGACACCACCAAGGCCCTGACACTGCGCGAGGCGGGCTACCCGCCGGTCCACTACATCCCGCTCGACGACGTTGACCAGATGCTGCTCGCCGACAGTGCTACCCGCACCTACTGCCCGTACAAGGGCGACGCCTCCTACTACAACATCGTCCTTCCGGACGGCCAGGGCACGGATCTGACCGATGCGGTGTGGTCATACCGCGAGCCGTATGACTTCGTCGCATCAATCGCCGGCCACATCGCCTTCTACACCGACCGGGTGGAGGTCGTAGTCGACGAGGGGTGACCGCGACGTCAGGAGCAGTCGGGCGAGCCTGGTTCAGCGGCCAACAGTGATCGGTAGCACCAAGACGAACCCCATCACAGCGCCGGCGTCCAGCGTCGAGGCAGCGGCCGTGCCCGCCGGCCGCCGGCTGTCCGGCACACCGCAGCTGCACGCTGCTGGCTTCGCTCATCGTCTCGATGCTGGCCGCCGCCAGCGCAACGACGGCGCTGCATGCGATCTGTTGGGCGAGGTGGGGCTTTCATCGGTCACCACGGCCGTCGCGTTCGGAATCTACGGCCCGTCCCCGCCGGGCTGCTGACCGTGGGCGGCTGTCCGACCACATCGGCCGTCGACCGCTCCTACTGGCCTCGCTCGCAACCCAGACCGGACTACTCCGTGGTGTCGAGCGAGTCGATCCAACGCTCGAGGCGGCGACCTTCGCGGGACAGGAGTGCGGGTTCTCTGAGTGCTTGGGTAAGCACGGCGGTGCCCTGGTAGCTGGCGATGAATTCGACGGCGAGATCGCGGGCGTCCTGGCGGCCCATTGATCGGAACTGTTCCTCGGTCCAGGCGATCGGAATCTCAATGAGGCGGGCGACCGCGGGTTCGCCGGCGCGACCCGTCTTCTCCAGTTCCGAGCAGAGGGTGCCGTGTGGGCAGCCGTACCGGGCGATCCTGTCGTGCTGGCCTGCCAGTGTCCGGAAGAGGGCCTTAAGTCGGCCTTTCGGGCTGCGATAGCGGCGATCGAGGGAAGCAAGCATCGCCTTGATGCCCCGCACATGTGCCTCGACGACGGCGTCGACGATGGCGTCTTTGGTCTTGAAGTAGTAGTAGATGTTGCCGAGCGGAACATCTGCCGCTTGGGCGATGTCGGCGAGGGTGGTCTTCTCGACTCCCTGGCGATACAGCAGGTCGGTCGCGGCAGCGAGCAGGCGCTCCCGCTTGCCCGGTCGCGTGGCCACCGTGTCTGCGGGTCTGGTGTCGGCTAAGTCAGTCATCTCACTTCCACTATAGACATTCGAAGGATCGCGTGCGTAAGTTGGGCTTCTAACCTGTTAGTTGGCGTTCTAACTTACCCCGGAGGTTTTCGCCTATGACGGCTCCGCCCGCACCCGCCTCGTTCCTCGGCACCCGCCGCGGCAAGCTCACCTTGGCCCTCTTGTGCGGGGTCCAGTTCCTGGACGTCCTCGACGCCTCGATCGTCAACGTGGCACTGCCGTCGATCCAGCACAGCCTGAGCTTTTCCCAGCAGAACCTGCAGTGGGTCCTCAGCGGCTACGTCCTCACGTTCGGCGGCTTCCTGCTGCTCGGCGGGCGAGCCGCGGACCTACTCGGACGCAGGCGCGTACTCATCGCCGGCATCAGCCTCTTCGCTGTCTGCTCGCTGGCCGGTGGCTTAGCGACGAACGGGACGACGCTGATCGCCGCTCGACTCGTGCAGGGGATCGGCGCGGCGCTGATGGCTCCGGCCGCGCTCTCGATAGTCACGACCTCCTTCAAGGAGGGCATCGACCGGCACAGGGCACTCGGCGTCTGGGGCGCCATGGGCGGTCTCGGGGCCGCGGCCGGCGTCTTCTTCGGCGGTGTGCTGACCGAGGGGCCCGGCTGGCGCTGGGTGTTCTACGTCAACATCC
>JAVHVL010000547.1:0-3350 GCA_032160565.1 Pseudonocardiales bacterium
GCCACATGTTGGGCCTGGAGTACTGGTGGACAGACGACAAGCCCGGGGGACCCGGTGTCCCATCACGCTGGCAGCCAATTCCTTCGGCGTCACCTGGCGCCGCGCTTGACCCGTGCGATGAGTTTCCGTCGCCGGTAACGTCACACAATCATGGACGTTCGCAATCTTGCCGATCTGTACGAGCTTCCGCCGGTGGACTGGGCGGCGATCGAGGCGCGCCTTGACCGCGGCCTGACCCTGGCGCCAGACACCGGCGGTGAGGGCCGGCAAGCCTGCTGGCTTACGACGATCAACCCGGACGGGAGCCCGCACGCCAACGAAATCGGCGCGCTGTGGGTGGACGGCACGTTCTGGTTCGTAACCGGGGAAAGCAGCCGCAAGGGATCGAACCTGGCGCGCGATCCGCGGTGCGCGATGAGCGTTTCGACGGACGAGTTCGACCTCGTCGTGGACGGGACGGCGGAGAAAGTCACCGATCCGGCGACGGTCGCAAAGCTCGCCGCGATCTGGGCCGCGGGCGGCTGGCCGGCGCGGCCTGACGACACCGGCGAGGCACTCACCGCCGAGTACAGCGCGCCGTCGGCCGGACCACCGCCGTGGCAGGTCTACCGGCTGACGGCGCACAGCGCGACGGCGGTCGCGACCATCGGGCCCGGTGGCGCGACGCGCTGGCATTTCTGAGGGGGAGACATGCTCGATCTGAAACCTGCGACCCGCACGCTCACCGATCTCGTCGCCGGCGTCCGTGATGATCAACTCGGCGGACCGACACCGTGTCCGAACACGTCGGTCGGCGCCATGCTCGATCACATGGCCGGATTCACGCTGGCGTTCACCGCAGCCGCGAACCACACCGCGCCACCCGGTGGCAGTCGGCCACCGTCGGCCAGCGCGTCCCGGCTAGCCGACGACTGGCGCACGTTGATACCGGCCAGGCTCGCCGAACTGGCAGATGCCTGGCGCGACGAGGCCGCGTGGTCCGGCATGACGAAGGCCGGTGGCCAGGACCTGCCCAGCGAGATCGCCGGCGTCATCGCGCTGGACGAAGTCGTCGTGCACGGCTGGGACCTTGCGGTCGCCACCGGTCAGCCGTACGCCGCCGAGCCGCACGTGCTCGAAGCGGTCTACGGATTCGTGCGCGGCTCGGCCGAGCAGAACCCGCAGGGCACGCCGGGGCTGTTCGGGCCGCCGATCTTCCTGCCGGACGATGCCCCGCTGCTGGATCGCGTCATCGGCCTCGCCGGCCGCGACCCCAACTGGGCGCCGACGTCCATCTGACAGGGTGCTCGCGCGGTCACGGCGGCCGGCCATTCAGGTCGGGCGGGTGTTGCTGTGGTTGTTACGGCTCAAGATGCCGTGGGAGTCCGAAGCGGGTGAGGTCGACCGTCAGGAATGCCGTGATCTCGGCGACCTGTTCGCCGCGGATGGTGAGGACGTCGAGGCCCCCGGACACATACCGGCCGGACGGGCGATCCCAGAGGTAGGTGCCGAAGGCGAGCTGACCGTTGGCGGTGGTGGGCAGGAATCGCCACTGCGACTGGAGTGGCCCGTCGAGCAGGAAGGCTCGGATGTCGGCGTGGCCGTGATACCACTCGGGTAGCGGTGGCATCGAGTAGCGGGCGTCCCGGGTGAGCATCGCGACGATCGCTTCGACGTCACCGGTTTGCCAGGCATCGGCCCAGCGGGTGACGAGCGCGGCGATGAAGGCGAGCTCGATACTCTCGCGGGACAGGAAGATCGACTCCGGAGATGCAGCCCAGCCTGATGCAGTCTCGGGTGACCGGTCGGGGTAGGGCTCGAGCCAGTTGACCTCGGTCGCCGGCGTGCCGGGCGCGAGGTCGACCGGGAGCTCGCGGCGAGCGCGTCGTTCGAGGGCGCTCAAGCACCGGTTGGTCGCGATCTTGTACAGCCAGGCGCGGACGAAGCCGCGCTCGTCAAGGCCGCCGACGTTGCGCCAGGCGCGAAGAAGGCTGTCCTGCACCACGTCTTCCGCGTCCTGCAGCGAGCCCAGCATCCGGTAGCAGTGCGCCTGCAACTCGCCCCGGAAGGGGCTGATCAGCTGCTCGAACGCCGCCGGGTCACCGGAGCGGGCCGCCGCCAGCAGGTCGGACGGTGCGTTCATGTGCCCATCATCGTCGGCCGCGATGAATTCCGGCATCGGCCGGGGTTCCACCTTCGACAACCGCTCACGGCGCAATCGACGGGGAGTACCGATGACCGAGGAAGACCAGATCCGCCAACTGATCGAACGCTGGGTCGTCACCCATGAGCACCACTCCTTCGCCGACGCCAGCGGCTCGCAGGATGTCTCCGCTGCCGAGATCAGCCGATAGCTGGGCATTGGACCCCAGGACGGCGTGCGTCGAGGCAGGTCCAGGACCGCAGCCGTTCGGAGTGCTGGCAGGTGGCGTCCAGCAAGACTCGCGCACGTGGCGGGGGGAGGTTCCGCGACCTCGCGGGTCAGGTCTGGTAGGGCGGTGCCATGCCCCAACCCCATCGGGGTACCGGGGCGTCTTCGATGGGCTGGGCGTCGGGCTGGGAGTTGGCCAGGGCCAGTCGGGTTCCCCATTCGAGGTATCCGACGAGCGCGGCGCGGAATTCGGGATCGGCCGGCAGATCAGCGTCGTCGGCCGCTTGGCTCATGGTGGTGGCGAACCGCAGCCGCTGCTCGGCGGTGATGCCCAGGCCGCGGTGGTGGGCCAGCATCGCCTCGTACCCGCCGTGCCGCTCGGTGTAGTCGGCCGGGCCGCCGAAGACCTCGATCCACCAGGTGCTGACGTGCTCGCGGTGCTCGGCGCTGACACCACCGGGGAAGAAGCCGGAGAGCAACTCGTCCTGCTCGACCCGGTCGTAGAAGGCGTTGATGAGGCGTCGCATCGCCGGTGGGCCGCCGGCCCAGTCGACCAACGTCGGCAGATCGTCGTTGCTCATTGCTCGTCCGTTCCCCGCGTCGGAGTGCGCATCACACTCTCACCTCATTCATCGTGGGTCGTTGGGGTTGATCGTGTCCTCGAGGTCATTCTGGTCAGGGAGTGGCGGCGGGCCGGCCTGCGTAGGAACGGTCAGCGCCGCAACTGGGCCCAGTTCGTCGCAACGTCGGCCCGGCCAAGGACCTCGAGCGGGTCGGACGGGTCCCGGTTAGTGAGCCACAGCAGCAGGTCCGAGCGAGTGCCGCGGATCGCGGTGTCAGCCTTGGCATGTCCCGCGACGGCGACTGCGTCGGCGCGGGCGTCGAGGTCGATCCACCATTCGCTCGGCCCGTCGGTGGCGTGCAGGTGCAGGGTTACGGTCAGACCGTCGACTGTGTCCTGGGCGAGCAGCCCGGGGAGGAACTCGATGAGGAACTCCTC
>JAVHVL010000591.1:0-10807 GCA_032160565.1 Pseudonocardiales bacterium
TCTCGTCGACGACCTGCTGCGCCGGCCCGTCGTCCGCCGCATCGCCAGTGAGCGAGACTCCCACGTCGTTGACGACGACGGCGGCGCCTTCGGCGGCGAACGCCAGGGCATGCGCGCGTCCGATACCGCGACCGGCCCCCGTCACGATCACCACTCGACCGTCGCACAACGCCGTCAGGTCGTCGCCCGTCACGTGTTCGCCTCCACCCTTGCCGCTGGGAGGAATGCCGGTGCCTCGCCGCCGCCGTGGACGGCCAGCACCGCGCCGCTGACGTAGGACGCGAGCGGCGAGGCCAGGAACGCCACGCAGTTGCCCACCTCGTCCGGTTCGGCGAGCCGACCGAGCGGCACCGTGCGCCCGATTGCCGTGATCGCGTCCTCGTCGCCGTAGTGCAGGTGGGCCTGCTCGGTCCGCACCATCCCCACCTCGAGCGAGTTCACCCGCACCTTCGGCGCCCACTCCACGGCGAGGGTGGCCGTGAGGTTGTCCAGCCCGGCCTTCGCGGCGCCGTACACGGCCGTACCGGGCGACGGGCGGTGCCCGCTGACACTGCTGATCATCACGATCGCGCCGCCGTGCTCCTGCCGCTGCATCACCGCATTGGCCGCCTGCGACACCAGCAGCGGCGCGAGCAGGTTCAACTCGACGATCTTCGCGTGGAATCGCGGGCCGGCCTCCGCCGCCGCGGCGTACGGCGCTCCCCCGGCGTTGTTCACCAGCACGTCCAGCCGCCCGTGCCGGTCGACGACCGCCTCGACCAGGGCGGCGACCTGCGCAGGGTCACGCACGTCGCACCTCAGGAACTCCGCGGTCCGGCCGCCGCCCTGGACAGTCGCCGCCGGCTCCGTCCGGGCACACACGACCACGGTCGCGCCGGCGTGCAGCAGCACCCGCGTGATGCCCAGTCCGACGCCGCGCACGCCACCGGTCACGAGCACCACGGCACCGTGCAGCGCCAACTCCATCCGGACCTCCTGCGTGTTACCCTACCAAGCACTTGCTTGCTCAGGAAGGTGCCCATGGGTATCAGCACGTCATCCGAGGGCGGCGGCGTCACGGCCGTCACCATCGACTTCCCCCCGGTCAACGCGCTTCCCGTGCAGGGCTGGTTCGACCTCGGTGACGCGCTGCGGGCGGCCGGCCGGGACCCCGGCACGCACGTGGTCGTGCTGCGCGCCGAGGGGCGGGGCTTCTGCGCCGGCGTGGACATCAAGGAGATGCAGCGCACCGAGGGGTACGACGCCCTCATCGGGGCGAACCGCGGGTGCTACGACGCCTTCGCCGGCGTGTACGACTGCGCCGTCCCGGTCGTCGTCGCGGTGCAGGGGTTCTGCCTCGGTGGCGGGATCGGATTGGTCGGGAACGCCGACGTCATCGTCGCCGCTGACGACGCGACGTTCGGCCTCCCCGAGGTCGACCGCGGCGCGCTCGGCGCCGCCACGCACCTCGCGCGGCTCGTCCCGCCGCACCTGATGCGCGCCTTGTACTACACCGCCGGCACCGTCGACGCGCACACGCTGCACCACCACGGCTCGGTGTACCGGGTCGTGCCGCGTGACGGCCTCGACGCCGCGGCTCTCGAGGTCGCCGCGCAGATCGCCGCGAAGGACACGCGGATCATCCGCTGCGCCAAGGAGGCGATCAACGGCATCGATCCGATCGACGTGCACCGCAGCTACCGGTTTGAGCAGGGCTTCACCTTCGAGCTCAACCTGTCCGGCGTCTCCGACGAACACCGGCAGGCGTTCGTCGACGACAGGGCGGCGCGATGACCCCACGGGACAAGCGCATGACGGCTGACGAGGTCGTCGGCGAGCTGCGCGACGGCATGACGATCGGCATCGGCGGCTGGGGCTCGCGTCGAAAGCCGATGGCGCTGGTGCGAGCGATCCTGCGCTCGCCGCTGCAAGACCTCACCATCGTGTCCTTCGGTGGTCCGGACGTCGGGCTGCTGTGCTCCGCGGGCAAGGTGCGCGAGCTGGTGTTCGGTTTCGTCTCGCTCGATTCGATCGCCTACGACCCGTGGTTCGTGCGGGTGCGGCAGGCCGGCGGCATCGCGGTGCGCGAGATGGACGAGGGGATGGTGGTGGTCGGCCTGCGTGCCGCGGCCCAGCGGCTGCCGTTCCTGCCGATCCGCGCCGGCCTCGGCTCGGACGTGCTGACCTACGATCCGTCGCTGCGCACGGTGCACTCGCCCTACGACGACGGCGAGGAGCTCGTGGCGATGCCGGCCCTGAACCTGGACGTCGCACTCGTGCATCTCAGCCGCGCCGACCCGCACGGCAACGCCAGCTACCTCGGCCCGGATCCGTACCTGGACGACCTGTTCTGCCTTGCGGCACAGCGTCGCTTCGTCTCCTGCGAGCGCGTCGTAACGACGGCGGAGCTGACGTCCGACGCGCCGCCGCAGGCGCTGCTGCTGAACCGGATGATGGTCGACGGCGTGATCGAGACGCCTGGCGGCGCGCACTTCGCCTCATGCGTGCCGGACTACGGCCGCGACGAGGCGTTCCAGAAGGAGTACGCCGCGGCGGCCGCTGATCCCGAGTCGTGGCCGGCGTTCGCGTCGCGGTACCTGTCGGGCACCGAGCAGGACTACCAGGCCGCGGTGCGGGTGGGGGCCGGCGCGTGACTGAGCGACATCTCGTGGAGCGAGCATGAAGCGACATCTCGTGGAGCGAGCATGACTGGCGTGACTCGTGCCGATGTCTGCGCGGTGGCGTGCGCCGACCTGTTCGCCGACGACGGCGAGATCCTGGCCAGCCCGATGGGGACGATGCCCGTGCTCGGCGCGCGGCTGGCTCGCCTGACCAGCGCACCGGACCTCCTGCTCTCCGACGGCGAGGCCTACCTGTTCGCGGACGTGCCGGCTCTCGGTGCCACGGCACCGTTGGAGGGCTGGGTGCCGTACCGCACGGTGTTCGACATCGTGGCGTGGGGGCGCCGGCACGTCGTGATGGGCGCCAACCAGATCGACCGCTTCGGCAACCAGAACATCTCCTGCCTCGGGCCGCACGACGCGCCGACACGGCAGATGTTCGGCTCGCGCGGGGCGCCCGGGAACACCGTCAACCACCGCACCAGCTACTGGATCCCCAAGCACTCGCCGCGGGTCTTCGTCGAATCCGTCGACGTCGTGTCCGGAGTGGGCTACGACCGGGCCACCGGATCGGCCGGGCGCTTCCACGACGTGCACCGGGTGGTCAGCAACCTCGCGGTCCTCGACTTCGGCGCTCCGGAGCATGCGATGCGGCTGGTGTCCGTGCATCCCGGCGTCTCGGTGGCGGACGTGCTCGCGGCGACGTCGTTCCCGCTCGTCGTCGAGGACGTCACGACGACGCGACTCCCCACCGACGAGGAGCTGAAGCTGCTGCGGGAGGTGCTGGACCCGCGCGGCATCCGGGAGCGCGAGGTCGCCGGATGACCACCCTGACCACTCCCCTCACCCGGCTGGTCGGAGTCGCGCACCCGATCGTGCAGACCGGCATGGGGTGGGTGGCCGGCCCGCGGCTGGTTGCCGCGACAGCCGAGGCCGGCGGCCTGGGCATCCTCGCCTCGGCCACGATGACCTACGACGAGCTCTTCGCCGCGATCGCCGAGACGAAGGGGCGCACGGCCAAGCCGTTCGGGGTGAACCTGCGGGCCGATGCTGCCGACGCGTCCCGGCGGGTGGACCTGCTGATCGCCGAGGGGGTGCGCGTCGCGTCGTTCGCGCTGGCGCCGAAGCAGGAGTTCATCTGCCGGCTCAAGGCCGCAGGCATCGTGGTCGTGCCGTCGATCGGTGCGGCCAAGCACGCGCGCAAGGTGGCCGACTGGGGCGCGGACGCGGTGATCGTGCAGGGCGGCGAGGGTGGCGGCCATACCGGCGGCGTGGCGACGACCCTGCTGCTGCCGTCGGTGCTGGACGCCGTCGATATCCCGGTGATCGCGGCCGGCGGCTTCTTCGACGGCCGCGGCCTCGCTGCGGCGCTGTCCTACGGCGCGGCGGGCGTTGCCATGGGCACCCGCTTCCTGCTCACGAAAGAGAGCACCGTCCCGGACTCGGTGAAGCAGGAGTACCTCGCGCGCGGCCTCGACGGCACCGTCGTGACGGCCCGCGTGGACGGCATGCCGCACCGGGTCCTGCGCACGGAACTCGTCGACCACCTGGAGCACGCCTCGCGCGCCACCGCCCTGTGGCACGCGGTGCGTAACGCGCAGCGGTTCAAGCGGATGACCGGGCTGTCGTGGAAGGACATGATCAGCGAAGGGCTGGCCACCAAACACGGCAAGGAGCAGTCCTGGTCGCAGCTGATCATGGCCGCAAACACGCCGATGCTCTTGCGCGCGGGCCTCGTCGAGGGGCGCCCGGACGCCGGCGTGCTGGCGAGCGGCCAGGTGGTCGGCATGCTCGAGGACCTGCCGACGTGCGAGGAGCTGATCACCGGAATGGTCGACGAGGCCGCCGCCATCATCGCCCGGCTGCGGGTGGTGGTGACCACCCCATGATCGATCCCAACTCAGCCTCGCCAGAGCAAGGTGAATGCGGGATTCATCGGGCCAGGCGTTCGATGATGGTCACGTTGGCCTGACCGCCGCCCTCGCACATCGTCTGCAGGCCGTATCGGCCGCCGGTGCGCTCCAACTCGCTGAGCAGTGTCGCCATCAGCTTCGTGCCGGTCGCCCCGATGGGATGGCCGAGGGCGATCGCGCCGCCGTTGACGTTCACCCGCGACAGGTCGGCGTGCAGTTCGCGCGCCCATGCAAGCACGACCGACGCGAAGGCCTCGTTGATCTCGACGAGATCCATCTGCTCCAGCGCCATGCCGGCCCGGGCGAGCGCGTACCGCGTCGCGCGAATCGGCGCCGTGAGCATGTACACCGGGTCGTCGCCGCGCACCGAGATGTGGTGCACCCGGGCGCGCGGGGTCAGCCCGTACCGGGTCACGGCCCGCTCCGACGCGACGAGCACGGCACTCGCGGCGTCGGAGATCTGGGACGCCAGCGCGGCAGTGATCCGCCCGCCTTCACGCAGCGTCTTCAGCTCGGCCATCTTCTCCAGCGTGGTGTCGGCGCGCGGCCCCTCGTCCACGGCGTAGTCACCGACCGGCACGATCTCCCGGTCGAAGCGCCCCTCCGCGATGGCGATGCGCGCGCGCCGGTGACTCTTCAGGGCGAACTGCTCCATCTCGTCGCGGGGGATGTCCCAGCGCTCGGCGATCAGGTCGGCGGCGAGGAACTGCGACACCTCCTTGTCGCCGTAGCGCCGCGCCCAGCCCGTCGAGCCGTCGAACGGGGTCGGGAAGCCGAACTGCTCCCCCACCGTCATCGCCGACGCGATCGGGACCCGGCTCATGTTCTGCACCCCGCCGGCCACCACGAGGTCCGCCGTGCCGCTGAGCACGGCCTGCGCGGCGAAGTGCACGGACTGCTGGCTCGACCCGCACTGCCGGTCGACGGTCACGCCGGGCACCGCGTCCGAATACCCGGCAGCGAGCCAGGAGGTGCGGGCGATGTCACCGGCCTGCGGCCCGAGCGTGTCGACGCAGCCGAGGATGACGTCGTCGACCGCATCCGGGTCCGCGGACGGGTTGCGCTCGAACAGCGCCCTGATCACGTGCGCCCCGAGGTCGGCCGGATGCAGCTGAGACAGGGCGCCGTTGCGCCGCCCGACCGGCGTGCGCACCGCGTCGATGATGAACGCCTCAGCCATGTCCCGCTCCCTGCTGCGAATCGCGGTTCGCTCCGCGGCGCGCCGGGCGGCGGCGGGCCGAGATGCCGTCGAGGACGATGTTCAGGTACTGCTCGGCCACTGCGTCGACGGACACCGCGCCCCCCGGCCGGTACCAGCCGACACCGACCCACACCGTGTCGCGCAGGAAGCGGTAGGCCAGCTCCACGTCGAGGTCGGCCCGGAAGCTGCCGTCGGCGACGCCGTCGCGCAGGATGCCCAGCCACAGCGAACGGAACTCCGCCCACCGCGCGTCGATGTAGGCGAAGCGTGGCTGGTCGGTGAGGTGCCGCGCCTCGCTCTGGTAGATCGACACCGCGGCGTGCTGCTGGTCGATCGCCTCGAACGAGGCCACCACGACGGCCTCGAGCGTGGCACGCGGCCCCAGCCCCTTGGCCACGATCGCGCGGTACCGGCCGAACAGCTCGTCGAGGAAGCCGCGGAGGATCTCGTCGACCATCGACTCCTTGGAGTCGAAGTGGTGGTACAGGCTGCCGGAGAGGATGCCCGCGGCGTCGGCGATGTCGCGCACCGTCGTCGCGCGCAGCCCCCGCTCGGCGAACAGGTGTGCGGCCAGCGCGAGCAGCTCGGCCCGCCGATCCGATCCGGCCCCGTTCGTCATGGGTGCTGGCTACTCACCGACAGCACCTCACCGGTGAGGTACGAGGCGTAGTCGCTGGCCAGGAACACCATCACGTTGGCGACCTCCCATGGCTGGGCGTAGCGGCCGAACGCCTCGCGCTCGGTGAGCTCGTCGAGCAGTTTCTCGCTGGTCACCTTGGCCAGGTGCGGATGCATCGCCAGGCTGGGCGCCACGGCGTTCACCCGGACGTTGTGCGGCGCGGCGTCGAGCGCGGCACAGCGGGTGAGCGCCATGACGCCGGCCTTCGCCGCCGCGTAGTGCGCCTGCCCCTCCTGCGCGCGCCAGCCGATCACGGACGAGTTGTTGACGATCGCTCCCCCGCCGCCCTGCGCGACCATCTGCTTCAGCGCCGCGCGGGTGCAGCGGAAGGTCCCGGTCAGCGTCACGTCCAGCACTCGGGACCACTCCTCGTCGGCCATCTCGAGGATGGACCTCGTGCCCCCGAGGCCAGCATTGTTGATCATGACGTCGAGTCGCCCGAAGCGACGGACGGCGGCCGCGACCAGCTGCTGCACCTGCTCCTCATTCGTCACGTCGCACGCTGCGGCAGCCACCGCGTCGCCGTGCGCGCCGGCGAGCTGCTCGAGGGTCTCGCCGAGGCGCCGTTCGTGCCAGTCGCTGATGAGCACACAGGCGCCCTCCTCCAGGCTGCGGCGGGCGGCGGCCAGCCCGATGCCGGCGCCCGCGGACGCCGTCACCACGACGACCTTGCCGTCCAGCAGCGCGTGGCCGGCCGGGTAGGGCGGCGTGGTCATGCGCGCGCCTCTCGCGGCAGGCCGAGGGTCCGCTCGGCGACGATGTTGCGCTGGATCTCGTCCGATCCGCCGTAGATGGTGTCCGCACGCGTGAACAGGAACAGCCGCTGCCACTCGTCCAAACCGTGCGCCCCCTCGACCATCGAGGATGCGCCGGCCACCTCCATCGCCAGCTCACCGAGCGCGCGGTGCCAGTGCGCCCAGAGCAGCTTCGCCACCGACGATTCGGTGCCCGGCGCCGCGGAGGTGATGCCGGCCAGAGTGCGTACTGCGTGCGCCCGCATCACCTCCAGCCCCATCCAGGCGCGCGTCAGCTTGTCGCGGACGACTGGATCCCCCGCAGCCCCCGTGCGCTTGGCCAGCGCGATGACGCCGTCCAGCTCGCGCCGGAAGCCGACCTGCTGCCCCAGCGTCGCGACGCCACGCTCGAAGCCGAGGGTGCCCATCGCCACCCGCCAGCCGTCGCCCACCGCGCCGACCACCAGGTCCGCGCCGGTGCGCGCGTCGTCGAAGAAGACCTCGTTGAACTCGGCGGTGCCCGTCAGCTGCTCGATCGGCCGCACCTCGACGCCTGCCTGCCTCATCGGTACGAGCAGGTAGGACAGCCCGTGGTGCCGCGCCGATCCGGGCTCGGTGCGGGCGACGACGAAGCACCAGTCGGCCACATGTGCCATCGAGGTCCAGACCTTCTGCCCCGTCACCGACCACTCCCCGTCCACCTGCCGCGCGGAGGTGGCGACGGCGGCGAGGTCGGAGCCGGCACCGGGCTCGGAGTAGCCCTGGCACCACAGCTCCTCGACGCTCTTGATCTTGGGCAGGAAGCGCGCCTGCTGCTCGGGCGTGCCGAACGCGATGAGCGTCGGGCCGAGCAGCTCCTCGCCGAGGTGGTTGACGCGGCCGGGCGCGTTGGCGCGGGCGTACTCCTCGTGAAAGATCACCTGCTGCGACACCGACGCGCCGCGGCCGCCGTGCTCCACCGGCCAGCCGAGGCAGTTCCAGCCGGCGGCGGCAAGATGCCGATCCCAGGCGAGCCGCTCGTCGTGCGCCTCGTGCTCGCGCCCCGGCCCGCCGAGCCCGCGCAGCGCGCCGAACTCGCCACGAAGGTTGTCGGCGAGCCACTCCCGCGCGGCGCGGCGGAACGCGTCGTCGTCGGCGTGCTGGCTCGAGCCCATGCCCGTAAGCTACCCTACCAAGCACTTGCTTTGTAGAGGGGACGGCGATGGGTGGCGAGCAGCTGACGACCCCGCGGGCCCTCCTCCGCGCTGCCGAGCGGCACGGCGACGCGCCGGCGATCGCCGACGGCGCGACGCGGCTGACCTACGCCGAGCTGCACGAGCGAGTGCGTACGTTCGCGCGGTTCCTGATCGCTGACGGCGTCGAGCCCGGCGACCGCGTCGCGCTCTGGTCACCGAGCACGCACCACTGGGTGGTCGCGGCGCTCGGCACGCACTATGCCGGCGCCACCCTGGTGCCGATCAACACCCGCTACACCGGCCACGAGGCACTCGACATCCTGCAGCGCACCGGGGCACGCCTCCTCGTCGGGTCAGGGCCGTTCCTCGGTGTGGACCGCCTGGCCAAGCTACGCGAGGCGGCCGGCGACGACGGGCTTCCCGACCTGCGGACGGTCCTGCGGGTCCCCGTCGAGGCAGGCGCCGAGCCCGAGGCCGGCATCGTCGACTGGGCTGAGCTCGACGCCCGCGCCGAACCCGTGGAGCGCGCCACCGCGGACACGCGCGCACGTGCCGTAGCACCCGACGACATCAGCGACATCCTCTTCACATCCGGCACCACCGGCCGCAGCAAAGGGGTGCTCAGCGCGCACCGTCAGGCGCTCTCCGTCGCGCAGGCATGGGGTGATTGCGGCCAGGTCAGGTCGACGGACCGCTACCTCGCAATCAACCCGTTCTTCCACAGCTTCGGCTACAAGGCGGGCATTCTCGTGTGCCTGCTCACCGGCGCGACGATCGTGCCGCAGGCGGTGTTCGACGTGCAGCGCGCGATGCAGCTCGTGGCGTCGGAGCGGATCACCGTGCTGCCCGGGCCGCCGACGGTCTACCAGACGATGCTCGACCACCCCGATCGGTCGAGCTACGACCTGTCGTCGCTACGGCTCGCGGTCACCGGAGCGGCAACGGTACCGGTGGCCCTCGTGGAGCGGATGCAGAGCGAGCTGAGCTTCGACATCGTGCTCACCGCGTACGGCCTGACCGAGGCGGTCGTGGCGACGATGTGCCGCGCGGACGACCCGCCGGACACGATCGCTCGCACGTCGGGGCGCGCCACCGCCGACTTCGAGGTGCGCATCGGCGACTCCGGGGAGATCCTGCTGCGCGGCCCGAACGTGATGCTCGGCTACCTCGACGACCCGGACGCGACGAAGCTCGCCATCGACGCGGACGGCTGGCTGCACACCGGCGATGTCGGCAGGCTGGACGAGGGCGGCTACCTGACGATCACCGACCGCCTCAAGGACATGTACATCTGCGGCGGCTTCAACGTGTACCCCGCCGAGGTCGAGCAGGCGCTGGCCAGGCTCGACGGTGTCGCCGAATCCGTCGTCATCGGCGTGCCGGACCGTCGGCTCGGCGAGGTGGGCAAGGCCTTCGTCGTCACCCGACCAGGCCGCGACCTGACCGAGATCGACGTGCTGGCGTATTGCCGCGAGCGGCTGGCCAACTACAAGGTCCCGCGGGTCGTCGAGTTTCGCGCCGACTTTCCCCGCAACGCCACCGGCAAGCCACTCAAGCGCGTCCTGCGCGACGAGGAGAAGCAATGAGCGAGAGCGAACCCGTCCGTTACGAGAAGCGCGGCGCCACGGCCGTCGTGACGATGGACCGGCCGGAGTACCGCAACGCGCAGAACTCGGTGATGACCTACGCGCTGGACGCCGCGTTCCAGCGGGCGGTCGACGACGACGAGGTGTCGGTCATCGTGCTCGCCGGTGCGGGCAAGCACTTCTCCGCCGGGCATGACATCGGCACGCCCGGGCGCGACGTCGACGTGCACTACGAGAACAGCGCGGTGCTGTGGTGGGACCACGTCGGCAAGGAGGGTGGCGACTTCCGCTACGCCCGCGAGATGGAGGTGTACCTCGGGATGTGCCGACGCTGGCGCGAGATCCCGAAGCCGGTCATCGCCATGGTGCAGGGCGCGTGCATCGCCGGCGGGCTGATGCTGGCCTTCGTCTGCGACCTGATCGTCGCGGCGGAGGATGCATTCTTCGGCGATCCCGTTGTGCGGATGGGGATTCCCGGCGTCGAGTACTTCGCGCACCCGTGGGTGATCGGCCCCCGCGCGGCGAAGGAGATCCTGTTCACCGGCGATCGCTTCGACGCGCAGCGTGCGTACGAGTGGGGCATGGTCAACCGGGTGGTGCCGGCCGCACGCCTCGAGGAGGAGACGTTCGCGATCGCAGAGCGGATCGCGGCGATGCCCCGCTTCGGCCTGGCGCTGACGAAGCGCGCGGTGAACCAGTGCGAGGACGCGATGGGGATGCGCAACGGCATGGACGCGGTGTTCGGGCTGCATCACTTCGCGCATGCCCACAACGCCGAAGTGGGCGCCGATTCCCTCGGTGGCATGGACGCGAAGGCCATGAAGAAGGCGGCGCAGTAGTGGACCTGGATCTCGACGGCGCCACGCTGGCGTTCCGCGACGAGGTGCGCGCCTTCCTGGCCGGGCACTCCCCCGCAAGC
>JAVHVL010000039.1:0-5741 GCA_032160565.1 Pseudonocardiales bacterium
CGTTCACCCCGCCGCCGGACGCCTCGCGGACGGCCGCGGCCAGGTCGTCGATCTCGTCGTAGCGCAGCACCGCATCGGCCCCCGCGGCGTGTGCGACCTGCTCCTTCGCCGCGCTGCCGACGGTGGCGACCACGTGGGCGCCCTTGCCCTTGGCCAGCTGGACGAGCAGCTGCCCCACTCCGCCGGCCGCTGCGTGTATCAGCACCTCCGTGCCGGAGGTCACCTCGAAGGTGGAGTTGACCAGGTAGTGAGCGGTCATCCCGTGCAGCATCGCCGCGGCCGCCTCCTCGGGGGACACGGCGGGCGGCACCGGCACCGCCTGCGCGGCGTCGACGACGGCCACCGTCGCATGGGTCCCGCGCGCCGACGCCGTGGCGACGACGTCACCAGGCGCGAAGTCCGTCACGTCCTGGCCCACCGCAAGCACCCGCCCGGCGAGTTCCTCCCCGAGCACGAACGGTATAGGGACCGGGTAGATGCCCTGCCGCTGGTACACGTCCTTGAAGTTCACGCCGGACGCGGCCACCTCCACCAGCAGCTGATCGGGGCCGAGCTCGGGCATCGGCCGCCACTGGACCTCAAGGACCTCCGGCCCGCCGTTGGCGGTCACCACGACCGCGCGGATCTGGTCATCTGCCATGTCGTACAACGTACTGAGCCGGGCTGGGCACCGCGCCAGATACCGTGAAGCCGTGCATCCGCTCGCAGCGATCCCCAGCCCGACGCAGAGCGTCTGGCATCTCGGGCCCATTCCCGTCCGTGCGTACGCCCTGTGCATCATCGCGGGGATCTTCGTCGCGATCGCCGTCACGCTGCGGCGCTGGCGCGAACGCGGCGGCGTCGCCGACGACGTGTGGGACGTAGCCGGCTGGGCGATCGTGTTCGGGATCATCGGCGGCCGGCTGTACCACGTGGCAACCGACCCCGAGCTCTACTTCAAGGCGGTGCCGCCAGACACCCATGCGCATCCGCTCAACGCCTTCAAGATCTGGGACGGTGGCCTAGGCATCTGGGGGGCGATCGGACTGGGCGCGGTCGGTGCCTGGATCGGGTGTTGGCGCAAGGGCATGTCCCTTCGGGTGTTCGGCGACGCCGCGGTGCCCGGCGTCGCGCTCGCGCAGGGGATCGGCCGGTGGGGCAACTGGTTCAACAACGAGCTCTTCGGCGGCCCCACGAACGTGCCGTGGAAACTGCAGATCCACGACCTGGACACCACCACCGGCCACGCCCAGCCGTGCACGTTCGGGCACCTGGGGCAGACCGTCTGCGGCTACTACCAGCCGACCTTCCTCTACGAGTGCCTGTGGGACATCGGCCTCGCCGTGCTGCTGATCTACCTGGATCGGCGGCTCCGGCTCGGCCACGGCAACGTCTTCGCGCTGTACGTGATGGGGTACACGGTCGGCCGCGCCTGGATCGAGGCGCTGCGCCACGACCACGCCAACCACCTCCTCGGCCTGCGGCTCAACGACTGGACCTCGCTCGTGGTGTTCCTCGTCGGCCTCGCCTGGTTCGTGCGGCACGGCGGGTTCCGCGCGACGCGGGAGCCGACGCCGTACACGGGGCAACGCGCCCTGGCTGCGCATGGCGAATCACTGGACGACCCGGAAGAGGTGGACGCCCATGGCCGATCCGATGACTGAGCTGCCCAAATTGCCCGACCCGGAGATCCATCACGACCACCGCGACGTCAGCGGTGGCTGGCTGCGCCCCACGGTCTTCGGGACGATGGACGGCCTGGTCTCCAACTTCGCGCTCATCGCGGGTGTGGCCGGCGCCGGTGCGCGAGCACAGGACATCGCGCTCGCCGGGTGGGCGGGGCTCGTGGGCGGCGCCTTCTCCATGGCCACCGGGGAGTACGTCTCGGTGCAGAGCCAGAACGAGTCCACCCGCGCCGAGGTCGAGGTGGAGCGGCACGAGCTCAAGCACAATGCCGAGGCGGAGCTCGCCGAGCTTGCGCAGATGTACGTCAACCGCGGTGTCGAGCCGGAGCTCGCCGAGCAGGTGGCGCGGCAGCTCTCGCGCGATCCCGAGCAGGCGTTGCTGATCCACACGCAGGAGGAGCTCGGGGTCGACCCGACGCAGCTGCCCAGCCCGTGGACCGCCGCCCTCTCCTCGCTCGCCTCGTTCAGCGTCGGCGCCTTCCTTCCGCTTCTGCCGTACCTGCTGGGCGCCCACTCAGTCGTGTTCTCGGCGGTGCTCGCGCTCGTCGCACTGTTCGGGGCGGGCGCCTTCACCTCGCGGTTCACCGTGCGTAGCTGGAAGTACTCCGGCGCGCGGCAGCTGCTGCTGGGTGCGATTGCCGCTGCCGTGACGTTCGGCGTCGGCAGCCTGTTCCACGTCACCGTGGGCTGATCGCTGCTGCTGTTCGTTCTTGCGGACCGACCGGTCGGTCTCTAGTGTGTCCCTGGTGAGCGACCTCCCCGGACTGGACCTCGCGGCGCTCACCGGCTGGCTGGACGCGGCACGTCCCGGGTTGCGCGCCGGCCCGCTGTCGGCCGAGGTGATCGCCGGCGGGAAGTCCAACCTCACCTACCGCGTCACCGACGGCGCGACGACGTGGGCGCTGCGCCGCCCGCCGCTGGCCCACGTGCTGCCTACCGCACATGACATGGCGCGCGAGTTCACCGTCATCAGCGCGCTGGCGCCGACCGACGTCCCGGTGGCCGAGGCGATCGCACTGTGCACCGATGTCGACGTGCTCGGTGCCCCGTTCTACCTGATGTCCTTCGTCGAGGGCGTGGTCCTCGACCGCCCTGACGTAATTGCGGCACTGGATCGCGACGACGCGCGGCGGGCGGGCGAGCAGCTGGTCGACACGCTCGTCGCGCTGCACAGCGTGGATCCCGCGGCAGTCGGCCTGCAGGAGTTCGGCCGCCCGGCCGGCTTCCTGGCCCGTCAGGTGCGGCGCTGGCACGGGCAGTGGCAGGCCTCCGAGACGGCGGTGCGCCCGCAGCTGGCGACGGTCGTCGACCGGCTCGTGGCGACGCTGCCGGCCCAGTCCGCCCCAGGCATCGTGCACGGCGACTATCGGCTCACCAACGTCATGCTCCGGCCGGATCTCGCGCGGATCGCCGCCGTCGTGGACTGGGAGATGGCGACCCTCGGTGACCCGCTGACCGACGTCGGGCTGCTGGTCGTGTATCACACCCTCTCGGTGGACGGCGACTTCGTGATGCCGCGCATGAACCCGGCCGACGGCTTCCGGACGCCGGAGCAGCTGCTCGCTCGCTACGCCGACGGGTCGCCGCGCGACCTCGGCGACCTCGACTGGTACGTCGGCTTCGGCTACTTCAAACTCGCCGTCGTCGCCGAGGGCATCCACGCCCGCTTCCTGCAGGGCAAGACCGTCGGTGCGGGCTTCAGCCATATGGGGGCAGCCGTGCCCCAGTTGCTGGACACCGCCCTCGCGACGTTGGCGAAGCGATAGGAGATCGCATGGACTTCCGGCACAGTGACCGTTCTCTCGCGCTGCAGGAGCAGGTGCGGGCGTTCCTCGACAAGCACGTCTACCCGGCGGAGCACGCGTTCGAGGAGCAGGCAGCGGCGAACCGTGCGGCGGGGACTCCGTTCCGCACCCCCGAGGTACTCACCGCACTGAAGGCGCAGGCGCGCGAGCAGGAGCTCTGGAACCTCTTCCTGCCCGACGACCGCTTCGGTGCCAGCCTCTCGGTGCTCGACTACGCGCCGATCGCCGAGCTGTCCGGCCGGTCCGCGGCTATCGCCCCCGAGGCGATGAACTGCTCCGCCCCGGACACCGGCAACATGGAGCTCATCGCGATGTTCGGCACCGAGGAGCAGCACGAGCGGTGGCTGCGGCCGCTGCTCGACGCGCAGATCCGCTCCTGCTTCTCGATGACCGAGCCGGACGTCGCGTCGTCGGACGCCACCAACATCTCCGCGACGATCACCCGCGACGGCGACTCCTACATCCTCAACGGCAGGAAGTGGTGGTCGACGGGCGCGATGCGGCCGGAGTGCAAGGTCGCGATCGTCATGGGTGTCAGCGACCCGGATGCCGGCCGGTACGCGCGGCACTCGATGATTCTCGTGCCGCTGGACACCCCCGGCGTCACGCTGGAGCGCTCGACGACGGTGTTCGGCTACGACGACGGCCCGCACGGTGGCCACGGTGTCATCGACTTCGCCGACGTCCGGGTGCCTGCCGCGAACCTGCTCGGACCGCAGGGCGGCGGCTTCATGATGGCGCAGGCGCGGCTGGGGCCCGGCCGCATCCACCACTGCATGCGCAGCATCGGGATGGCCGAACGCGCACTCGAGCTGATGTGCGCCCGCGCCGTCTCCCGCACCACGTTCGGCTCGCCGATCGCAGGGCACGGCGTGGTGCAGGAGTGGATCGCCGAGTCCCGGCTGGCGATCGAGCAGGCGCGGCTGCTGGTGCTCAAAGCCGCCTGGCTGATCGACAACGTGGGGGCGAAGGGGGCCCGCAGCGAGATCGCGGCCATCAAGGTCGCCGGCCCGCGCGCGGCGTCGTACGTGCTGGACAAGGCGATCCAGCTGCACGGCGCAGCGGGCGTCTCCGCGGACACCCCGCTCGCCGAGGCCTGGGCGCAGCTGCGCACGCTGCACCTGGCCGACGGTCCGGACGAGGTGCACCTCCGCTCCATCGCGCGCGAGGAGCTCCGTGCGTACCAGCCGGCGTGACCGCCGTGGCGACTGGGCGTGACCGCCGTGGCGACTGCTGAGTCCACCGCGCGCGAACGGGTGCTCGCGGCGGCGATCGAGCTGTTCGCGCGGCAGGGCTACGACGGCACCAGCGTCGCGCAGGTGATCGCCCAGGCCGGAGTGGCGAAAGGCGGCTTCTACCACCATTTCGCCAGCAAGGAAGCGCTGCTGTACGAGGTGTACGGCGACCTCATCACGCGGCAGCTCAGCGCGATGGACGAGATCCTGTCCCGCGGCCTGCCTCCGGCCCAGACGCTGCGCGCGCTGGTCGTCGACCTGGTCGAATCCACCGCCGCGAGCGCACATCAGGCGCAGGTGTTCTGGCGCGAGCAGCATCGCCTCGGTGACGAGCGCAACGCCGAGTACCGGCGGGCGCGCCGGCGCTATCACGACAGCGTCACCCGCCTCATCCGCGACGCCCAGGCCGCCGGGACGTTCGCGACCGTCGCGTCGCCGGAGACGGTGACGTTCACGATCTTCGGCGTCATCAACGAGCTGCCGATCTGGTACCGGCCGCAGGGGCGCAAGCGTCCTGCGCAGATCGGCGCCGAGCTCGCCGACTTCGTCCTTGCTGCGCTGGAGGTCTGAGTGCGCTGGGGTCTGACGATTCCGCTGACGGGTGTCCCGCTGCCATCGCACGCGGACCTGATCCGTGCGCTGCCGGGCTTCGGCTACACGGACGCGTGGTCGATGGAGACGTCCGGCACGGACGCGTTCACGCCGCTGGCGCTGGCGTCGGCGTGGGAGCCGACGCTGCGCCTGGGTACGGCGATCGTGCCGGTGTACACGCGTGGTCCGGCGCTGATCGCGATGTCCGCGGCGGCGATGGCGTCCGCTGCGCCCGGGCGCTTCGTGTTGGGGCTCGGGGCATCCAGTCCGGTGATCGTCGGCAACTGGAACGGCATCGCGTTCGACGAGCCGTACCGGCGCAGCCGCGACGTGCTCCGCGTGGTCAAGGCGGCGCTGCCGGCGAACGCGTGGACGGCGACTTCGACTCGTTCACCATCAAGCGGTTCAGGCTCGAGACGCCGCCGGCGGTGCCGCCTGCGGTGCTG
>JAVHVL010000287.1:0-3476 GCA_032160565.1 Pseudonocardiales bacterium
CGGCGGCGGCGCGGATCGAGGGTGGGCTGGCGCCGCCGTCGACAACCAGGACCGGCGACGACACGGACGACCACCGCCGCGCCGGCAGTGGCGCGCCGGCCATCGTCCCGTCCAGGAGCGCGGCGTCGTAGCGCAGCGTGTGGGCGACCTCCTCGAACTGCGACCAGACCGGCGCGTGCCGCATCCCGGCCACCACCTCGGCCGGCACGCCGACAGCGGCGGTCAGGAAGAACTCGACGGTGTCGGCGCGCCGCCCCTCGGCAGCCAGCTCGGTGAGCTGCTGCAGGTAGTGGCGCGGGGTCGGCGGACGGCTGCCGTCGACCACGAACGGCGGCTCGTACACGGCGAGCTTGGGGACGCCCAGGCCGCGGGCTGCGGCGTCGAGCACGAGTGCGGCGCCGGACGACATGCCGAACAGGAACGCCGATCCGCCCGCCTGCTCGACGAGCGCTCCGAGGTCCTCGATCTCACGCTCGACGGCGTACAGACCGGTGTCCGTGCTGTCGCCGCGGCCGCGGCGGTCGTAGTGGAAGACCGTGAAGTCCGCCGCGAGCAACTCCGCGAGCTCGCCGGTGCGTGGATCGATCGCCCGGTGCTGGAACGCACCCCCGACCAGGATCAGCGGTTCACCGGTGCCCCGGCGGTCGTAGGCGATAGTGGTGCCGTCGCTGGAGGTGACGGTGTTCATGAGCACTCCCTCGTCGTGGTGGATTCGCCCATTGGTCGGAGCCCGCGCCCCGTTCTCGACATCCGTCCGACAATCATGTCGAGATGCCCACGACGGTTCCGACCAATGGGTGAGAGGCGCCTGACCCGGGCGCCGCACCTCGAGGAGCGATGCCATGAAGTACATGCTGCTGATCTACAACAACCCGGCCGTCTACGAGGCCTGGTCGGAGCAGGAGCGGCAAGCCCTGTTCGACGAGGTGGACGTCGTCATGAAGGAGCTCACCGAGTCCGGTGAGCTGGTCGGCGGCGAGGCCCTCGCGGACCCGACGACCACGAAGACGGTGCGGGTGCGCGACGGCGTCCCGGTGACGACCGACGGGCCGTTCGCCGAGGCCAAGGAGCAGTTCGCCGGCTACCTCACCGTCGACTGCGACAGCGTGGAGCGGGCCGTGGAGATCGCCGCCCGATGGCCGGACGCCAAGTACTTCGCGATGGAGGTCCGCGCCGTGGTGCACACCTCGGGTACCGAGATGTGACCAGCGCCGTCCGCGTCGAGGACCTGCTGCGCGAGCTCGCGCCGCAGGTGCTCGGCGTGCTCGTGCGCCGCAACGGGCAGTTCGACGCCTGCGAGGACGCCGTGCAGGACGCCCTGCTGGACGCAGCCGTGCAATGGCCGCAGCAGGGCGTGCCGGGCAACCCGCGCGGCTGGCTGATCACCGTGGCGTCGCGCCGGCTGACCGATCACTGGCGCAGCGAGTACGCCCGCAGGATGCGTGAGGTCACCGCGGCGACGGCGATGCCGGCCGACGCGGCACGCGCGCCGGGACCGGGCGAGCAGCAACCTCCGGAGCACGACGACACGCTCACCCTGCTGTTGCTCTGCTGCCATCCGGCGCTGTCGGCGGCTTCGCAGCTGGCACTGACGCTGCGTGCCGTCGGCGGCCTGACGACTGCGGAGATCGCGCAGGCCTTCCTCGTCCCCGAGGCCACCATGGCGCAGCGCATCAGCCGCGCGAAGCAGCGGATCAGGGCCGCCGGGGCCGCCTTCGGCATGCCGCCGCGGGAGGAGCTCGCCGAGCGGCTGCGGGTCGTCCTGCACGTCCTGTACCTGGTCTTCAACGAGGGGTACACCGCCAGCTCCGGCGCGCAGCTGCACCGCGCGGAGCTGACGACGGAGGCCATCCGCCTGACCCGGGCAGTCCACCGCCTGCTGCCCGACGACGGTGAGGTGGCCGGCCTGCTCGCCCTCATGCTGCTCACCGATGCGCGCCGCCCGGCGCGCACCGGCCCCGATGGCGAACTCGTCCCGCTCGCCGAGCAGGACCGCTCCCGGTGGAATGCCGACTTCGTCCGAGAGGGGCTCGCACTGGTGTCATCGACGTTGGCCCGAGCACCGCTGGGTCCGTACCAGCTGCAGGCGGCAATCGCCGCGCTGCACGACGAGGCGGCGCGCCCGGAGGACACGGACTGGCCGCAGATCCTGGCCCTGTACGACGTGCTCGTCCGCATGGCCCCCAACCCGATGGCCACCCTCAACCAGGCGATCGCCGCCGCCATGGTGCACGGCCCGCGCGCGGGTCTCGCACTGCTGGCGCCGCTCGAGAGCGACGAGCGGATGGCCGGTCATCACCGCCTCCACGCGGTGCGGGCGCACCTGCTCGAGCTGGCCGGCGAGTGCGCCGCGGCTCGGGAGAGCTACCGCGCGGCGGCCCGCCGCACGAGCAGCCGCCCTGAGCAGCGCTACCTGGAGGCGCGCGCGTCGCGGCTGGTGGCGCCGTACGGCTCGTGACCTCCGGTCGCGCCGCCCCATCGCACACTGGCCTTTCGCCTCATGCCGGACAGGGGCAAGCGAGCGCTCGTCGCGCAGCTGGCCGGCTACCTCAGCGCACGCCGCGGGTCCGGAACTGGATGCTGATGCGCGGCCCGACCGGCCGGGCGGTCTTCGGCACCGCATGCTCCCAGGTGCGCTGGCAGCTACCGCCCATCACGACGAGGTCGCCGTGGCCGACGTCGTGGCGCAGCGTGGGGCCGCCGCCGCCACGCGGGCGCAGCAGCAGTGCCCGCGGTGCGCCGACGGAGATGATCGCCACCATGGTGTCCTCGGTACGGCTGCGGCCGATGCGGTCGCCGTGCCAGGCCACGCTGTCGCGGCCGTCGCGGTAGAGGCAGAGCCCGGCGGTGGCGAACGCTTCGCCGAGCTCCGCGCCATAGTGCGCGTCGAGCGCTCTCTTGGCCGCGACGAGCGCCGGATCGGGCAGCGGCTCGCCCTCGCCGTAGAAGCACAGCAGCCGCGGCACGTCGACCACGCGGTCGTACATGGGGCGCCGCTCGGCCTGCCACGGGACGGTGCGGACGAGCCGCTCGAAGAGGGTGTCCGCGCCGGACAGCCAGCCGCGCCGGACGTCCAGCCACGCGCCGTGGGACAGCTCGATGCGCTGCACGGTTGCGCCGAGCGGACCCGGCGCGACGTCCTCGCCGACGTCCAGGAGGGACGCCTGGAAGGCAACGGTCATGCCGCCAGACTACGACACGTTGTCAAACATGCGTTCGATCTGTGCGGTCGGTGCCGCGCAGCTTCGGTGCAGCTCAGAGGGTGACGGACTCCTCCGGCGTCAGGTGCCGGAACTGCGAGCCGTGCTCGGCTCCGATGCGACCGACGAGCCCTTCGACGAAGCTGAGGCCCGTCTCGTTCAGCAGCGCGTCGTGGATCTGGTGCACGTGCGGCGCGCGCACGGACACGATGAAGTCGATGACCTCCGCCGACTTGGACCACGGCGCGTGGATCGGTGCCAGCAGCGTCTCCACCG
>JAVHVL010000289.1:0-3961 GCA_032160565.1 Pseudonocardiales bacterium
TTGGTCGCGAACCCCACCTCCCGCGCGGGCAGCCCGCACTCCGCCGCCAGCCGCCGCCACAGGCTCTCGCTGCCCACCGCGATCTGCACCATCCCGTCCGCGCAGCGGAACAGCCCGTACGGGCAGATCGACGGATGGTGCCCGCCGGTGGCACACGGGATCTCGCCGGCCACGGTGTAGCGGGTGCCCTGGAACGCGTGCACGCCGACGATGGCTGCGAGCAGGCTGGTCCGAACGACCCGGCCGACTCCACTCGTCGCCCGCTCGTGCAGTGCGGCCAGCACGCCGTACGCGCCGTACATGCCGGCCAGCAGGTCACCGATCGGGACGCCGACGCGGGTGGGGTCGTCCGGCGACGGGCCGGTCAGTGACATCAGCCCGGCCTCGCCCTGCGCGATCTGGTCGTAGCCGGCGCGGCCGCCCTCCGGCCCGTCATGGCCGAAGCCGCTGATGGACAGCACGACGAGCCGGGGGTTGAGCTCGTGCAACCGCTCGACGGGGAACCCGAGGCGATCCAGGACACCGGGGCGGAAGTTCTCCACCAGCACGTCGGCGCGGCGCACCAGGGCGGTCAGGGTGTCCCGGCCGTCGTCGCTCTTGAGGTCCAGCGCGATGGATTCCTTGTTGCGGTTGCAGGACAGGAAGTAGGTGGAGTGCCCCGCGCCGTCGCTGCCGGGCATGAACGGCGGGCCCCAGGAGCGGGTGTCGTCTCCGCCGCCGGGCGACTCGACCTTGATGACGCGGGCGCCGAGATCGCCGAGCATCATCGCGGCGTGCGGCCCGGCCAGCGCTCGCGAGAGGTCCACCACGACCACGCCGGCGAGCGGGCCCGCCCTCATGCTCGGTTCGCCTTTCCCCGCGCGGGCAGGTGCTGTCACAACCAGTCCACCTCCGCGGCAGTACGTCCGCCGGACAGCGTCGCATAGCCCGGGCCGCGGTCGAAGAACGGCAGCTCGGCGGGGCGCTCGGAACGCGTCCGCTCCCGCAGCGCGCGGCTGCGGTCGGCATCCGCCGCGGGCGCGTCGTCGGGGCCGGTGACGATCACGCCGTAATCCGCCGCCGCGGCCTCGCGCGACACCTTGCCCCACAGCACGTCGCGCGCGACCAGCTCCGGGTCCCGCTCCAGCGGGTCGCCCCAGCCGCCGCCGCCGGTGGTGCGGATGCGGATCACTGTCCCCGCCGGGACGAACTCGGCGTCGACGAGCGCATCGACGTCGCGCTCGTCCGGGCCACCCGGGTCGATCGTCACCTGGAACGGCCGCCCCGCCTTGCCGCCCTTCACCCCCCAGCAGGACAGGATCGACCGGTCGGCGATGGACATGAAGTGCGCGTCCTTGCGCAGCCGAATGTGCTTCTCGTAGCCGAGGCCGCCGCGGAACTGCCCCGCGCCGCCGGAGTCGACGGCCAGCCCCAGCCGTTCGACCAGGAACGGGAAGCGCGACTCGGTGAACTCGCTGGGCAGGTTCCGCGAGTCCGGCACGACGTGGATGGTGTCCTCGCCGTCGGCGTAGTACCGCCCGCCGGACCCGCCGCCGAGCACCTCGCGCATCAGGTACGGCTCGCCGGCATCGTCCTCGCCGTACACGCCGGTGTAGCGGATCGTCTCCTGGTCGGCGGGCATCCGGCCGTCGACGGCCTTCGCGACGACCCCCGCGAGCACGCCGAGCAGCCGCAGGATAACGAATGTCCGCGCGTTGGTCGGCGCGGGGAACACCGGCGTCAACAGCGTGCCCGGCGGCGGGAAGCGCATCTCGATGAGATCGACGACCCCCTCGTTCACGTCGAGTTCGGCCATCCGCTCCGGGGTGTCGGCCAGGTTGCGCAGGATCGGTGCCAGCCACTTCTTGAGGAAGTTGCCGTCGGCGTAATCGCCGCAGTGGTTGATCGGCCCCTTGGCCTGTGGCGCGGTGCCGGTGAAGTCGACGATCAGCTTCGAGTCGGGCCCATCGACCTTCGTGAGGGTGATGCGCTGGGTGTGCAGCCTCGGCTCGTCCACCCCGTCGTGCTCGGCGTAGTCCTCCCAGGTCCAGGTGCCGGTCGGGATCTTCGAGAGGATCTCGGTGCGGAAGGTGTTCGCCGTGCCGGCGATGATCGCGTCGAAGCAGGCCTCGACGGTGTTCCGCCCGTACCGCGTGAACAGCTCGGCGAGGCGCCGCGACCCCATCAGGCAGGCGGAGCACTCGGCGTCGAGGTCGGCGGCGAGTGATTCCGGCATCCGCGAGTTGCGCGTCATGATCGTCAGCGCCGCGCGGTTCGGAACCCCCTGATCCCACAGCTTGATCGGCGGGACCATCAGCCCCTCCTCGTACACGCTCGTCGCGTGGCTGGGCATCGAGCCCGGAACGGCGCCGCCGATGTCGTCGTGGTGCCCGAAGGCCTGCACGAACGCGACGACCTCGTGCTCGTGGAACACGGGCACGGTGACGCAGAGGTCGGGCAGGTGGCCGATGCCGCCTTCGGAGCGGTAGACGTCGTTGTGGAAGAAGACGTCGCCGGGGCGCATCGTCTCCAGCGGGAAGTCACGCGCGACGGGGTGGACGAGCGCGCTGTACGAGCGGCCGGTGAGCTTGCGCAGCAACCGGTCGTGGATGCCGGCTCGGTAGTCGTGCGCGTCGCGGATCATCGGCGAGCGCGACGTGCGGCCGATCGCCGTCTCCACCTCCATCTCGATGGAGGCGAGGCTGCCGGCGACGATCTCCAGCAGCACCGGATCGACCGGAATCCCCTTGTCCGTCAAGGTGTTCATGCGGGATCCCGCGGAAGCATGAGCGTATCGAGCGGTTTCGTGGGGTGCTTCATCGCGCGTCCACGGTGACGAGCAGGTTGCCGAAGGCGTCGACGCGCGCGACGAACCCCGGATGCACCGGCACGGTCGAGCCGTACTCCTCGACGATCGCCGGCCCTGGCACGACGTCGCCGGGCAGGAGGTCGGGGCGCCAGAACACGTCCGTCGCCACGTAGCACTCGTCGAAGCACACGTCTCGGGAACCGCGCCGAGCGCGCGCGGCGTTGCCGTCGCCCGGGGGCTGCGCGCGCAGCTCCGGCCGCTGGATCGGGCCGATGCCGGACACGCGCAGGTTCACCCACTCGACGGGCTGTCCGGCGTCGTCGCGGAAGTCGTAGCCGTAGAGCGCGCGGTGCGCGTCATGGAACGCACCGGCCACCTCGTCCGCACGCTTGTCGTCCAGTTCGCCGTCCGGGACGGGAACGCGCACCTCGAAGGCCTGGCCGTAGTAGCGCAGGTCGGCGGTGCGCACGAAGCGGTGCTGCGCCGGGGGGAAGCCCTCCTTCGACAGCGCCTCGGCGGCCTGCTCTTTGAGGTCGGCGAAGATCTCTTCGACCGCGTCAGGGTCCAGCTCGTCGTGGCGCCGCACCGCGGTGCGCACGTAGTCGTTCTTCACGTCCACCGTGAGCAGCCCGAACGCCGAGACGTTGCCCGGGTTGGGCGGCACGAGCACCCCGCGCAGCCCGAGGATGTCGATCAGCCGGCACAGCAGCAGCGACCCGGAGCCGCCGAACGTGGTGAGGGTGAAGTCGCGGACGTCCAGGCCGCGCTTGACGGTGATCTGGCGCAGCGCGTTGGCCTGATTCCACGCCGAGATCTCGAGGATCCCCCTCGCGCAGGCCTCGACGTCCAGCTCCAGCCGGTCGGCGAGGGCCGCAACACCGACGCGCGCGGCCGCCGGGTCCAGGGGCACCTCGCCGCCGAGCAGGCGCGCCGGGATGCGGCCGAGGACCAGGTGCGCGTCGGTGATCGTGACATCCGTGCCGCCCTTGCCGTAGCAGAGCGGGCCGGGGTCGGCGCCCGCCGACTTCGGCCCGACCTTGAGCGCACCCTCGGGCGACACCCAGGCGATCGAGCCGCCGCCGGCGCCGACGGTCACCACGTCGATCATCGGGATCTTGGACGGGTAGGCGCCCACACTGCCTTCGGTGGTCAGGGTGGGCTCGCCGCCCAGCA
>JAVHVL010000112.1:0-9524 GCA_032160565.1 Pseudonocardiales bacterium
CCGTTGACGACCTCCATCGGGCTGAACGCGTGCACGTGCATGTCGGGCACGCGGCGCTTCACCTCGGCGGCGATCTCGAAGTACGCCGTGCCGGGCAGGTCTGGGTGGATGCCGCCCTGCATGCACACCTCGGTGGCGCCGAGCGCCCACGCCTCCTCGGCCCGGTCGCCGACCTGCGCGAGCGAGAGCGTGTACGCGTCGGCATCGGTGCGCCGTTGCGCGAATGCGCAGAACCGGCAGCCGGTGTAGCAGACGTTGGTGAAGTTGATGTTCCGGTTGACGACGTAGGTGACCTCGTCGCCGACTGTGTCGCGGCGCAGCGCGTCGGCGAGCGCGGCGATCGCGTCCAGCTCGGCGCCGTCGGCGTGCAGCAGCGCCAGCGCGTCGGCGTCGGACAAGCCGCCCGGATCGCGCTCGGCGGAGCGCAGCGCGGCCAGCACGTCGGAGTCCAGGCGCTGCGGTGCGCGGTCGCGTGCGTCGCGCGCAGACGAGTCGAGCCGCGCTGCCTCCTCGCGCACGGATTCCCAGTCGCCGTAGACGCTGTCGAAGTCCTCGCGCCGGTCGGACGTGCGCCCCTCGGTGTCGACGGCGGTGTGCAGGTCGACGCGGCCGGAGGACTGCACGATCCGGAATGCGTCCTCGGGATCCTGCCAGGGCAGCCCCTGCGGCGTCGCGCCGTCACGCGCGAGGCCGGTCGAGGGATCGGCGAGGGCGGTGACGTGCGGCAGGATGCGCGGGTCCAGCCACGGCTCACCGGCCCGCACGTAGCGCGGGTAGACGGTGAGCCGCTCGACGAGCTGGAAGCCGGCCTCCGCCGAGCGCGCGGCGAGCTCGTCGATCTGCGGCCAGGGCCGTTCGGGGTTGACGTGGTCCGGGGTCAGCGGTGAGACGCCGCCCCAGTCGTCGATGCCGGCGCCGAGCAGCAGTGCGTACTCCTCGCCGATCAGGTTCGGGGGCGCCTGGATGCGCTGCTGCGGCCCGAGTACCAGACGGGTGACGGCCACCGTCGCGGCGAGGTCGGCCAGCTCGGCGTCGGGCATGCGCGCCATCGCGGTATCCGGCTTGGCGCGGAAGTTCTGCACGATCACTTCCTGCACACCGTCATAGGCGCGCGCGACCCGCCGGATCGCGAAGATCGAGTCGGCCCGCTCGGCGAGCGTCTCGCCGATCCCGATCAGGATCCCGGTGGTGAATGGGATGTTGGAGCGGCCGGCGTCCTCCAGCACGCGCAGCCGCACCGCAGGGTCCTTGTCCGGAGAGCCGAAGTGCGCGCCGTGCTTGTCCTCGAACAGCCGCCGCGACGTCGTCTCGAGCATCATCCCCATCGACGGGGCCACCGGCTTGAGCCGCTGCAGCTCCGCCCAGGACATCACTCCGGGGTTCAGGTGCGGCAACAGCCCGGTGCGCTCCAGCACCAGGATCGCCATCGCCCGCACGTAGGCCAGCGTGTCGTCGTAGCCGTGCGCATCGAGCCATTCGCGCGCGGCCGGCCAGCGCTCCTCCGGGCGGTCACCGAGGGTGAACAGCGCCTCCTTGCACCCCATCGCCGCCCCCTGCGCCGCGATCGCCAGCACCTGGTCCGGCGACAGGAACGGCGCCTCGACCCGGTTCGGTGTGGTGGCGAACGTGCAGTAGTGGCAGCGGTCGCGGCACAACCTGGTGAGCGGGATGAAGACCTTGCGCGAGTACGTGACGATGCCGGGGCGCCCCGCCGCAGCGAGGCCGGAGTCGCGCACCCGGGCCGCGGAGGTACACAGGTCGGTCAGGTCGTCGCCGCGGGCGGACAGCAGGATCTCGGCTTCGGTGGCATCGAGGGTCACGCCGTCACGGGCCCGGCGCAGCGCACGCCGCATCGCGGATGAGGTCACTCGGTCACAAGCTCCGCAGGCGCGGGAGTATTTCGTCCCCGTAGAGGCGGAGGAACTTCTCCTGGTCCGGGCCGGGCGCGTGGAAGACCAGGTGGTTGAAGCCGAGGTCGAGGTAGGTCTTGATCTTCTCGACGTGCTCGTCCGGATCGGTGGAGACGATGAACCGCTTCGCCGTCTGCTCGATGGACAACTCGTCGGCGAGGCGCTGCATCTCGACCGGGTCCTCGACGCCGGACTTCTGCTCCGCGGACAGGCCGAGCGCGCCCCAGAACTGCGTGGCGGCCATGGCTGCGTCGCGGTCGTGGTCGAAGGACACCTTCACCTCGATCATCAGGTCGAGGTCGGCGATGTCGCGCCCCGCCTTCTCCGCCCCCTCGCGCACCGCCGGAAGGAGCGTGTCGGTGTACAGCTCCGGCGCCTTGCCGGACGTGGTGATGTAGCCGTCGCCGGCTCGGCCGGCATAGCGGGTCGCGGCCGGGCCTGAACCGGCCAGGTAGATCGGCACCGGCCGCTCGGGGCGGTCGTAGATCGTCGCCTTCTCGGTGCGGTAGTACTCGCCCTCGAACGTGACGCGCTCCTCCGACCACAAGCGGCGGATCAGGGAGACGGCCTCGCGGAAGCGGGCGAAGCGCTCCTTGCCGTCCGGCCACTCGATCCCGAGCGGTACCTCGTTCATCGACTCGCCGGTGCCCATCCCGAGGACGACGCGATCGGGGAACAGGCAGCCCAGCGTGGCGAACGCCTGCGCGACGATCGCCGGGTGATAGCGGAACGTCGGCGTCAGCACGCTGGTACCTATGACGATCCGCTCGGTGCTCGCGCCAAGCGCACCCAGCCACGACATCGCGAACGGCGCGTGCCCGCCGTCGTGGCGCCACGGCTGCAGGTGGTCGCTGACGAAGACGGAGTCGAAGCCGACCTCCTCGGCCACCACGCCGTAATGAAGCAGTTCCCGCGGCGGGAACTGCTCGTTGGATGCCTTGTAGCCCAGCTTCAATTCGCTCATCGAGTCTCCCCGCTCACCGCGGCGCCGTGACGATCAGTTCGGTCTTCTGGAACTCCTTGACGGTCGAGTAGCCGCACTTGCCCATCACCCGGCGCACCGCACCGAAGAGGTTGTGCTCGCCGGTGGGGTCGGACGTCGGGCCGACGAGCAGCTGCTCCAGCGACGGCCGCTGCTGGTCGGGGAAGGTGTGGTCCACGACCGTCGCGCGCGGCACCCGCGGGTGGGCGGCAGTCGCGTCCCAGTAGCGCCCGCCGCCGGGCGCCTCTCTCGCCACGGCCAGCGCCTCACCGAGCATCACCGCATCGGCTCCGCAGGCCAGCGCCTTGGCGATGTCACCGCCGGTGGTCAGGTCGCCGTATGCGAGCAGGTGGACGTAGCGCCCGCCCGTCTCGTCGAGGTAGTCGCGCCGGGCCGCCGCGGCATCGATGAGCGCCGTCGCCATCGGCACGTCGATGCCCAGCGCGGAATGCGTGGTGGAGCCGAGATGCGCGCCGTAGCCGATGATCACGCCGGCAGCGCCGGTGCGCATCAGGTGCAGCGCCGTCTGATAGTTGGTGACGCCGCCGACGAGCACCGGCACGTCGAGATCGGCGATGAACGTCTTGAGGTTCAGCCCGGGCTCGTTCCCCTCGGCTACGTGCTCCGCGGAGATGACCGTGCCCTGGATGACGAGCAGGTCCACCCCCTCGGCGAGTGCGTGCGGGGCCAGCTCGGCAGTGTGCTGCGGAGAGAGCCGAACCGCCACGCGCACACCGGAGGCACGCAGCTCGCGCAGCCGACGCCGCAGCAGCTCCGGCTGCACCGGCTCGGCGTACACGCGCTGCAGGCTCGGGGTGAGCCCGTCGAGCTTCGCGAGCTCGGCGGCGGCATCCTCGTACCGGGTCCATAACCCCTCGCCGTCGAGGACGGCGAGGCCGCCGATCCGCTCGATCTCGACGGCCGTCGTCGGGGAGACGATCGCGTCCGACGGGGCGGCGACGAACGGCAGCCCGAAGTTGTGGGCGTCGATCTGCCACGCGGTGGACACCACGGCGGAGCCACGCGTGCGCCGCATCGGCACGAGCGCGACCTCGTCGAGGTGGTAGCCACGGCGGGCGGTGCGGCCCAGGCCGATCTCCACGGTTTGCGGCATGGCCCTGAGTCTGCCGTACGCCCGGGCGGCGGCTCCTACGCGGGCAGCCCTCAGGGGGCGAAGTAGTTCGGCGCCTCGACCGTCATCTGGATGTCGTGCGGGTGCGACTCCTTCAGGCTGGCCTGGGTGATCCGCACGAACCGCCCCCGCTCAGCCAGCTCGGGCATCGTCCGGGCGCCGACGTAGAACATCGACTGCCGAAGCCCGCCGACCAGCTGGTGCGCCACCGCGGCGAGCGGCCCGCGGTAGGCGACCCGCCCCTCGATGCCCTCCGGGATCAGCTTGTCGTCGCTGCTGACCTCGGCCTGGAAGTAGCGGTCCTTGGAGTACGACTTCCTGCCGCGGGAGCTCATCGCACCCAGCGAACCCATCCCGCGGTAGGACTTGTACTGCTTGCCGTTGACGAAGATCAGCTCACCGGGCGACTCGTCGCAGCCGGCCAGCAACGACCCGAGCATCACCGTGTCGGCGCCGGCGACGATCGCCTTGGCGATGTCGCCGGAGTACTGCAACCCGCCGTCGGCGATCAACGGCACGCCGGCCGGCTTGCAGGCCAGCGACGCCTCGTACACCGCGGTGACCTGCGGCGCGCCCACGCCGGTGACGATGCGCGTGGTGCAGATCGAGCCCGGCCCGACACCCACCTTGACGGCATCCGCGCCGGCGTCGACGAATGCCTGCGCGCCGGCCCGGGTGGCGACGTTGCCGCCGATCACCTGGACGTGCCGGGTGGCGGAGTCGCTCTTGAGGCGGCGCACCATGTCCAGCAGCAATCGGACGTGCCCGTGGGCGGTGTCGGCAACCAGCACGTCGACGCCGGCCTCCATCAGCGTCGTGGCCCGCTCCCAGGCGTCGCCGAAGTAGCCGATCGCCGCGCCGACCATGAGGCGGCCGTGCGCGTCCTTCGAGGCGTTCGGGAACTGCTCCGACTTGACGAAGTCCTTCACCGTGATCAGCCCGGCCAGCCGCCCGTCCGGGTCGACGAGCGGCAGCCGCTCACGCTTGTGCTGCCGCAGCAGCATGGTCGCGTCCTCGTGCGAGATGCCGACCGGCGCGGTGATCAGCGGCATCGGGGTCATCACCTCGTCGACCTTGGTGCTCGCCCATTCCGCCACCGGGACGAAGCGCAGGTCGCGGTTGGTGATGATGCCGAGCAGCCGCTGGTCCGCGTCGACGACGGGCAGGCCGGAGATCCGGTACTGGCCGCACACCTCGTCGAGCTGCTCGAGCGTGGCGTCCGGGCCGATGGTGACCGGATTCGGGATCAGCCCGGTCTGCGTGCGCTTGACCAGGTCCACCTGGTAGGCCTGGTCGGCGATCGACAGGTTGCGGTGCAGGACCCCGAGACCCCCCTCACGGGCCATCGCGATGGCCATGCGGGACTCGGTGACGGTGTCCATCGCCGCCGACAGCAGCGGCACGGCCACCGAGATCTCCCGGGTGAGCCGGGCCGTCGTGTCGACCTCGGCCGGCACCACGTCGGTCTCGCCGGGCAGCAGCAGGACGTCGTCGAAGGTGAGTCCGAGCGCGGCGAACTTCGGGGGCAGGCCGTCAACGGGGGGCTGGTCGCTCAACGAAATCTCCTAGGGGCGCCGAGAGTCCATCGTACGTGGCGGCTGCCGACCCCCAGGGGCCCCGACCCCCAGCACCCCGGGACAAATGTCAGGGTCGATTCGGGGGGAAACCCAATGGCGCCCGCCCGCCGCGGGGCGGGAGCCTGGTGCCATGACCGAAGTCCGCACTGTCCCCTCGCCCGTCACCTCGATCGTGGCCGCCCGCGCCACCGACGTCGTCAAGCTCTACGGCTCCGGCGACACCGCCGTGCGCGCGCTCGACGGCGTCAGCGTGGAGCTCGTCCGCGGGGAGTTCACCGCCATCATGGGGCCCTCCGGATCCGGCAAGTCCACCCTGATGCACTGCCTGGCCGGCCTGGACACCGTCAGCTCCGGCGTCGTGGACATCGGCGGCGTGGAGTTGTCCGGCCTGTCGGACAAGAAGATGACCGCGCTGCGCCGGGACCGGATCGGCTTCGTGTTCCAGTCCTTCAACCTGGTCCCGACGCTGACCGCCCTGGAGAACATCACCCTGCCGATCGACATCGCGGGGCGCACCCCCGAGCAGCCGTGGCTGGACATGGTGATCGGCAAGCTCGGCCTCAGCGACCGCCTGCACCACCGCCCGAGCGAGCTGTCCGGCGGCCAGCAGCAGCGCGTCGCGGTGGGCCGGGCGCTGGCCAGCAGGCCGGACATCATCTTCGGCGACGAGCCTACCGGCAACCTCGACTCCCGCTCCAGCGGCGAGGTCATGGGCATCCTGCGCCGGTCGGTCGACGACCTAGGGCAGACGGTCGTCATCGTCACCCACGACCCGCGAGCGGCCAGCTACGCCGATCGCGTCCTCTTCCTGGCCGACGGCCGCATCGTCGACGAGTTGCGCGCACCGACCGCCGACGCCGTGCTGGACCGCATGAAGAACCTCGAGGGCTGAGCGGACATGAGCACCCACCCCATGCGCACCGTGTCGGTGCGCAATCTCGCCGCGCACAAGGTCCGGCTGCTGCTGACCGTCGTCTCGGTACTCCTCGGCACCGCGTTCGTCGCCGGCTCGTTCGTCTTCACCGACACGCTGCACGGCAGCTTCACCAAGATCTTCGACTCCGCCGACAAGGGGATCGACGCGCAGGTCGTGGCCCGCAAGAGCTACGACCCGGGCGTGCCGCTGACGCTGGCCGACCAGGTGGCGGCGCTGCCCGGCGTCCACACGGTGCAGCCCGTCGCCAGTGCTCCGGTCGTCCTGGTCGGGTCGAACGGCAAGAAGGTGCAGACCGGCGGCGCGCCCAGCGAGGGGCGCATGTGGACGCCGGCCCAGGACTCCGTCACCGCTCCCCCGACCTTCGTCTCCGGTGCGGCACCTGACCGCCCGGGCCAGGTCGTGATCAACAACGGCGCCGCCAAGAAGGCGAGGCTGAGCACCGGTGACCACGCGAAGGTGGTGCTGGCCAACTCGGCCGTCGTCGACGTGACGATCTCCGGCATCTATCGCACGGACACCGAGACCGGCGGCTTCGTCGGCGTGCTGTTCAGCGAGCCGCAGGCCCTGCGGCTGCTCACCGACGGCAGCCACCTCAGCGCGTTGAACGTCGCTGCGGACCCCGGCGTCTCGGAGCAGGCGCTGACCGCGAGCATCGCGCGGATCCTGCCGGCGGACCTCGAGGCCAAGACCGGCGATCAGGTGCGCAAGGACGACCAGCAGCAGATCCAGACCGCGCTGTCCTTCGTGAACTACATCCTGCTGGCGTTCGGGTTCATCGCCCTCATCGTCGGCACGTTCATCATCTCCAACACCTTCTCGATGATCGTCGCGCAGCGGCTGCGCGAGCTCGCCCTGCTGCGTGCGGTGGGGGCCGACCGTAAGCAGGTGCGCCGCTCGGTCGTGTTGGAAGCGGGGATCATCGGCGTCATCGGCAGCGCGGCCGGTCTCGCCGGCGGCATCGGCCTGGCCTACGGGCTGCACGCGCTGCTCGACGCGCTGAACGCCGGCCTGCCCTCCGGCGGCCTCGTGCTCTCCGTGCGGACCGTCGTCGTGGCGCTCGTGGCGGGCACCGGCGTCACCCTGCTGTCCGCGTATGCGCCGGCGCGGCGCGCCGCGAAGATCCCGCCGGTTGCGGCCATGCGCGAGGAGTTCGCGTCCACCGCTGCCGGCACGCTGCGGCGGCGCACGCTGCTCGGAGCGATCATCGCGGGGCTGGGTGTCATCGCCACCGTCGCCGGGGTGGCGTCGAGCACGGGCGGCTCGGCGGCGAGCCTCACCGGGCTCGGGCTGCTGGGCGTCATCGCCGGGGCGATGCTGCTCTCGCCGGTGCTCGCCGGCTGGGTGATCACGCCACTGGGCAAGCTGGTCGGCCGCCCGTTCGGCTCGGTCGGGCGGCTGGCGCGGACGAACGCGGTGCGCAACCCGCGCCGTACCGCGGCCACCTCGTTCGCGCTGACCCTCGGCCTGCTGCTGGTCAGTGGCGTCGCGGTGATCGGCGCGTCGATGAAGACCAGCATCAACTCGCTGTTCGACACCAACGTCAGCGCCGACTACATCCTCACCACGCAGGCGGCGCTCGGGCTGCCGGTGCACGCCACGGCTGCCGCGGCGAAGGCGCCGGGGGTCGGCTCGATGACCGAGCTGCACGACTTGCGGGTCCAGCTGGACCGCGCGGGTGCCCAGAACGGCACGGCCGTCGACGGGCCGCTGGCGCCGGTGCTGAAGGTGGACGTGCGGCAGGGCAGCGGCGCACCTGGCCAGGGCACGATGATCGTCTCGAAGACCATGGCCAGGAAGGCCGGCTGGGGCATCGGCTCGAAGCACCAGCTGTCCACCCACAACGGCACGACGATCGTCGAGACTGTCACCGGGATCTACTCGGACAACCAGCTGCTCGGGCCCTGGCTGGTCACCGGCGACGTCTACCGCGCGCTGGTGCCGGAGAACCAGTGGTCGGACATCGTCGCCCTGATCAAGGCCACGCCCGGCGTCAGCTCGACGACCTTGCGAGCCGGGCTGCAGGCTGCGACGGATCCGTATTACGTGGTGGACGTGCAAGACCGCACCGAGTTCAAGGGGCAGCTGGCATCGCAGGTCAACGGCCTGCTCGGGCTGCTGTACGGGCTGCTGGGCCTAGCGATCGTCATCGCCATCCTCGGCATCATCAACACACTTGCCCTGTCCGTCGTGGAACGGCGGCGCGAGATCGGGATGCTGCGAGCGGTCGGGATGCAGCGCAAGCAGGTCCGTCGCACGATCTACCTCGAGTCGCTGCTGATCGCCGTCTTCGGTGCCCTGCTTGGGCTGCTGCTGGGGCTGACCTACGGGTCACTGTTCACCCGCACGCTGCGCGGCCAGGGGCTGGACAGGCTCAGCGTGCCGTGGGGGCAGGCGCTCGCCTTCCTCATCGTGGCGGGCGTCGTGGGGGTCCTGGCGGCGCTCTGGCCGGGCATCCGGGCGGCACGGACCCGTCCACTCGAGGCCATCGCGACCAGCTGATTTTGGACTCCGGTTGGCGGTAAGGCCCGGTCGGGTCTTACCGTGGACCCGTGACGATCTGCGTGGGGACCCGGTGAACCTCGACGACGGCCCGATCGATCCGTTCCTGGACGATCCGAGCGACCCGGCCGCCCTGCTGGACGACAGTGAGCCCGCGCAGCCGCTGAGCGACGACGAGCGGGCCGACGTGCTGGCCGATCTGGCCGAGCTGGCCGAGTTCCGCACCACACTCGCACCGCAGGGTGTCGACGGGATCGCGGTCGAGTGCGGGGACTGCGGCGAGCAGCACTTCTTCGGCTGGGAGCTGATGGCCGCCAACCTGCGGGCGCTACTCGGCGAGGGGCGCACCCACGTCCACGAGCCGGCCTTCGAGCCCGACCCGGAGTCCTACGTCAGCTGGGACTACGCCCGCGGCTACACCGACGCCGTGAACGCCCTCACCAAGCGCCGCTGACCCGGCCGCGGCGGCATGATTTGCCGCCGTTGG
>JAVHVL010000113.1:0-3592 GCA_032160565.1 Pseudonocardiales bacterium
GCCGAGCTGCGCCATCATCTTGCGCGCCTCGAAGAACCGGTCGACGAGCTGGTTGACGTCGTTGACCTTGACCCCCGAACCGTTCGCGATGCGCAGCCGGCGCGAGCCGTTGATCACCTTCGGGTTCTCCCGCTCCAGCGGCGTCATCGAGCGGATGATCGCGGCGGTGCGGTCGAGGTCCTTGTCGTCGACCTGGGCGAGCGCGT
Source organism: Pseudonocardiales bacterium (assembly GCA_032160565.1). Classification (GTDB taxonomy): domain Bacteria; phylum Actinomycetota; class Actinomycetes; order Mycobacteriales; family Jatrophihabitantaceae; genus RYN-117. The sequence continues at coordinate 207 of JAVHVL010000113.1, forward strand.
CCTTCATCTGCCCCATGCCGGGGAGCATGCCGAGCAGGTTGCCGATCGGCCCCATCCGCCGGATGGTGAGGAGCTGGTCGAGGAAGTCCTCGAGGGTGAACTTGTTGCCCGCCGCCAGCTTGGCGGCCATCTTCTCCGCCGCGCCCTCGTCGAAGTGCTGCTGGGCCTGCTCGATGAGGGTGAGCATGTCGCCCATGCCGAGGATCCGCGACGCCATCCGGTCGGGGTGGAAGACGTCGAAGTCCTCGAGCTTCTCGCCGTTGGAGGCGAACATGATCGGCTGCCCGGTGACCTCGCGCACCGACAGCGCCGCGCCGCCGCGGGCGTCGCCGTCGAGCTTGGTGAGCACCACACCGGTGAAGCCGACACCGTCGCGGAAGGCCTCGGCGGTGTTCACAGCGTCCTGGCCGACCATCGCGTCGAGGACGAACAGGATCTCCTGCGGCTGCACGGCGTCGCGGATGTCCGCGGCCTGCTGCATCATCTCCGCATCGATGCCCAGCCGCCCTGCGGTGTCGACGAGCACCATGTCGTGCTGCGCGCGCCGGGCGAAGTCGATCGAGTCGCGGGCCACGCGCACCGGATCGCCGGTGTGCCCATCCGACGCTCGCAAGCTCCCGTCGCCGACGTTCCCGGGCTCCGGAGCGAACACGGCCACGCCGGCCCGCTCCCCCACCACCTGCAGCTGGTTGACGGCATTGGGGCGCTGGAGGTCAGCGGCCACGAGCACCGGGGTGTGCCCCTGCTCCCGCAGCCAGCGGGCCAGCTTCCCGGCCAGCGTCGTCTTACCGGCACCCTGCAGCCCCGCGAGCATGATCACCGTCGGCGGCTGCTTGGCGAACTGCAGGCGCCGCGTCTCGCCGCCGAGGATCGCGACGAGCTCGTCGTTGACGATCTTGATGACCTGCTGCGCCGGGTTCAGCGCCTTGGCGACCTCCTCGCCGCGCGCCCGCTCCTTGACGTTCGCGATGAAGCTGCGGACCACCGGCAGGGCGACGTCGGCCTCGAGCAGCGCGATGCGGATCTCGCGCGCGGTGGCGTCGATGTCGGCGTCGGAGAGGCGCCCCTTGCCACGCAGGTTCGTGAATACCGCGGATAGGCGGTCAGACAGCGTGTCGAACAACTCGAAGCCCTTCGGCGCTGGGTGCGGCGGTCCTGCCCAGGGTACGTGCCGCGCGGCCCCGATCGGTCAGAGCAGGCCGCGGCCGCCGTCGACGTAGACGACCTGACCGGTGACGTAGCCGGCCTCCTCGCCGGCGAAGAACGCCACGGTGTTGGCGACGTCGGCCGGCACCCCGCCGCGGCGCACCGGGACGATCGAGGCCGTCGCCTCGCGCATCTGCTCGATCGTGGTGCCGATCCGCTCCGCGGTGGCCGCCGTCATGGCCGTCTCGATGAAGCCCGGGGCGATGGCGTTGGCGGTGACGCCGAACGGGCCGAGCTCGATAGCCAGGGTCTTCGTCAAACCCTGAAGTCCAGCTTTAGCCGTTGCGTAGTTTGCCTGCCCGCGGTTGCCCAGGGCGGACGTGGACGACATGGAGATGATCCGGCCGTACTTCGCCGCCACCATGTGCTGCTGGGCGATCTGGCTGCACAGGAACGCCCCGCGCAGGTGCACCTCCATGACGATCGTCCAGTCGTCGTCGGTCATCTTGAACAGCAGGTTGTCGCGCAGCACGCCGGCGTTGTTCACCAGGATCTGCAGCCCGTCGAACTGGGCGACCAGCGCGTCGACGGCGGCCTGCACCTGGTCGCGCTTGGACACGTCGGCGCCCAGCCCGACCGCCACGCCACCGGCTGAGGTGATCTCGTCGGCCACCGCCTGCGCCGCGTCGACGTCGAGGTCAAGCACGCCGACCTTCGCGCCGTCAGACGCGAGCCGCCGCGCGACCTCGGCACCGATCCCCTGGGCTGCACCGGTCACGAGCGCGACGCGGTCCTGAACACCTGCCATGTCTGTGCTGCCTCTCTAGCTGCTCTGCCGCGCGACCAGCCGGCGGACACCGGCCAGCCAGCGATCCGGATCGGACGCCTTCTGCGCCCAGAACGTACCGACCTCGGGGTGCGGCACGATGAGGAACCTCTCCTCGACCAGCGCGTCGGCGACGACGTCGGCCACCCGCTCGGGGGTGAGGATCTCGCCGGACGCCGCGACGGCCTGCGCGCCGGGCTCCCCGGCCGCCAGCGAGTCCATCAGCAACGGGGTCGCGACGCCCAGCGGGCAGAGCACGCTGACGCCGATCCCCCGGTCGCCGTAGGTCACCGACAGCCACTCCGCCAGGGCCACCGCGCCATGTTTGGTCACGGCGTACGGAGCGTCGCCGGGCGAGGTCAGCAGGCCGGCGGCCGATGCCGTGTTCAGCAGGTAGCCGCTGCCGCGCTCCAGCATCGACGGCAACACGGCCCGCGCCGCGTAGACGTGCGCCATCAGGTTGATCTCGAGGGCCCGGTGCCACAGGTCGTCCGCATCCTCGATCCCGAGTCCGGTCGTGATCCCGGCGTTCGAGCAGAACAGGTCGATCCGCCCGTGTACGGCGAGGGTGCGCTCCACCAGCCCGGCCACGGCGCCGGCATCGGAGACGTCGACCGCTTCGGCCGTGCCGCCGACCTCCCGCGCCACCGCGGCGGCCGCGTCGGCTGCCCGGTCGACCACCACAACGGCGGCTGCCCCATCCGCAGCGAAGCGACGGGCCAGGGCAGCCCCGATACCGCTGCCACCGCCGGTGACCATTGCGACCTTGCCGGACATCCTCATGCGGCACCCGGCCCGAGCCGGCGGAGGACGTCTACCGCGGTGGTGGGATCGGCCAGCTCCGGCGTCGGCACGAGCGCGATCACCGGGGTGCGGACGCCAGCGTCGGCGTAGCCGCGAACCTGCTCACGGCAGGACTCCGGCGTGCCGTGGAGCACGAGTTCGTCGACCACGTCGTCCGGGATAGCGGCCGCAGCGCCGGCGCGGTCCCCCGCCGCCCATGCCTCGTGCATCGGCCGAAGCGCCGCCCCACGTCCGAGCCACTCATGGAACGCCGCGTAGACCGGCACGGTCAGGTACGTCGAGATCAGCAGCCGCCCCATCTTGCGCGCGTAGTCCGCGTCGTCGGTCGGGCAGACGAAGATCCGGGCCACGACGTCCGCGCCATCGTTGCCGATCGACTCGATGCACCGCGGCACGTCGGTGGCCGCGAGCCAGTTGAGGATGGCGCCGTCGGCCTCCCGGCCGGCCAGCCGCAGCATCCGCGGCCGCAGCGCCGCGAGCAGCACCGGCGGCGGTTCGGCGGGTGCCTGCTCCAGCTTGAAGCGCTTGATCGTGAAGCTGTCGAACTCGCCGTCGACCCGCTCACCCGCCAGCGCCGCGCGCACGACACGCAGCACGTCGCGGCTGCGCC
>JAVHVL010000174.1:0-8583 GCA_032160565.1 Pseudonocardiales bacterium
CCGGTGCGGGCGGGCCTGGTGGGTTACTCGCCCGCTCCGGCGACTAGGGCGCTCCGACCGGAGCGGTAGCTGCCCGCGAGAAGTGCGTCCGGGGGCGCATCTCGGCGAGCGGTGTCGTGGCCGCCAGGCGGCTGCCGACGTTCGAGCGGCTGGCGACGGCCGCGCAGTACGCGGAGCGCGCGTCTGCGCTGCGGCGGGTCTGCGGGGCGCTGGCAGCGGCGGAAGCGGAGGCACGGGAGGCACCGGAGGCATCGCCGTCGATCGAGGTCATCCCGGCGCGCAGCAGGGTGAGCGCCTCGGAGCGCAGCTGCGAGATCCGGGACTCGGTGACGCCGAGCTCGGCCGCGATGTCGGCCATCCGGCGCTGCCCGAAGAAGTACTGCTCGATGACGGTGCGCAGCCGCTCGGGCAGCTCGTCGATCGCGTCCCGCAGGTAGCCGAGCTGCTCGCGCTTGAGGAGCAGCTCCTCCGGGCCGTCGCCGACCGACGGGAGCACGGTCTCGTGGTCGTCGGTCGTCATGGCCTGCAGGCTCAGCAGGCTGGCGCGGTGCACGTCACGGTCGACGGACTCGAGGTCGGCGACGGTGACGCCCATCGCCTGGGCAACCTCCACCGCACGCGGCGTGCGGCCGAGGACGGCGGTGAGCTGGTTGCGCGTCGACTCGAGGTCGCGGGCCTTGCTGCGCACCGCGCGGCTGGCCCAGTCCATCGTGCGCAGCTCGTCGATCAGCGCGCCGCGGATGCGGATGGCGGCGAAGCGGCCGAACGGCACCCCCAGCTCGGGGTCGAAGTTCTGGGCGCTGAGGACCAGCGACAGCATGCCGGCGGAGGAGAGGTCATCGCGGCTGACGTGCGCCGGAACCCGGTGGAGCACCTCGCGGACGAGGTGACCGACGAGCGGAAGGTGGGCGCGGACGAGTTCGTCCACGGACGATGTCTGAGCGTCAGAGCGGTGCGGGGCTGCGACCGTCACGGCTTGCCTCCTTGGGGGCACCCGTGCTCGGTCCTGGGCGGACCGAGCTTTTTGCTGGTCCCCCGCGGACCGGTGACCGGCTCAGGTGAGCCGCTCTGGTCATCGACCTCTGTTAGATCGACGTGAAGTGAATGTTTGCACACCGTAAGCTAATCGGCAAGAGCCTTAGGATCCCCGATTTAGGATCGCCGGGATTCTGCCGATGAGAAGGCCATGGCGCAGCGGCGGAGTGAATGGGCAGACCCCACCCAGACCGGGGCATTCGAGGCTCTGGCCGAATTGCTCTGGACCGAACGCGAAGCGCTGGAGCAGCTGCTCTGCAAGATCGTCGTCGGGCAGCTCGTCGTCCACGCCGCCGCCAACGACACCTCCGGCCCTGACGACGGCACCTCCGGCTCCACCGATGGCGAGGTCGACGACATCCTGGAGCGGCTGCGACTCACCGAGGTGCTGCGCGCCGCCGAGGTCGAAGAACTCGCCCGCGCCTCCCGCCTGCCGCTGGATGTCACGCTCGCTCGCCTCGCGGACGTGGCTCCGGAGCCGTGGACCACTGTCCTGGGCGACCACGAGGCCGCGCTGGAGAAGTTGCTCACCGACCTGGAGGGTTTCGCCGAGCTGCGGCAGCTGTCGCTGCGCGAGTTCCTCGGCTGAACGCAGCTCCCCGGGCGCACATCGCCCGTTGATGCGGGTGCGAGATACTGCGGTGAAGGACGAGTCCCGACCTGTCAGGAGCAGCGCCATGCCCATCGCCACGCCCGAGATCTACGCCGACATGCTCGATCGTGCCAAGCAGGGCGGCTTCGCCTATCCGGCGATCAACGTGACGTCCTCGGAGACGGTGAACGCGGCGATCCGCGGCTTCGCCGACGCCGGCAGCGACGGGATCATCCAGGTGTCCACCGGTGGTGCCGAGTTCGCCTCCGGGACGCGGGTCAAGGACATGGTCACCGGCGCGGTCGCGCTGGCCGAGTTCGCGCACGTCGTGGCCGAGAAGTATCCGGTGCACGTCGCCCTGCACACCGACCACTGCCCGAAGGACAAGCTGGACAGCTACGTCCGGCCCCTCCTCGCCATCTCGCAGCAGCGCGTCGACGCGGGCCAGAACCCGCTGTTCCAGTCGCACATGTGGGACGGCTCGGCCATCGACCTGGAGGAGAACCTGCAGATCGCCGCTGGGCTGCTGGAGAAGGCGGCCAAGGCTCGCATCATCCTCGAGGTGGAGATCGGCGTCGTCGGCGGCGAGGAGGACGGCGTCGTCGGGGAGATGAACGAGAAGCTGTACACCACGCCGGGCGACGCGCTGCACACCGCGGAGGTGCTGGGCACCGGCGAGAAGGGGCGGTACCTGCTCGCCGCGACCTTCGGCAACGTGCACGGTGTGTACAAGCCGGGCAACGTGAAGCTCCGCCCGGAGATCCTCAAGGAGCTGCAGGACGCCGTCGCCGCGAAGACCGGCAAGGAGCGGCCGTTCGACCTGGTGTTCCACGGCGGCTCTGGCTCCGCGCTCGAGGAGATTCGCGAGGCGGTGTCCTACGGCGTGGTGAAGATGAACATCGACACCGACACCCAGTACGCATTCACCCGCGAGATCGCCGGGCACATGTTCACCAACTACGACGGCGTGCTCAAGGTCGACGGCGAGGTGGGCAACAAGAAGGCCTACGACCCGCGCTCGTACCTCAAGCTGGCGGAGGTCGGCATGGCGGCGCGCGTGACGAAGGCGTGCGAGGACCTGCTGTCCGCGGGAACGTCCGCCTCCGCCTGAACCGCCAACAGCCTGCAGCCGATGACCTGCTGCACTGCGACGACATGCAGGTGTACCACGACTTCGGCATCGACCTGTTCGTCGCGGGCGCGCGGGCCACACTCGACGACCGGGCACAATCACGGGCATGACCGGATTCGGCAACCTGCTCGCACCCCCCACCAAGCTCCCGGAGGACCCGGCCGTCGCACGCCTGGCCGCCGGCGCGGATCCCGCCGCGGTCGCCGCCGACCTGCCCACCTCGTCGGCGGCCTGGGCCACCCTGGCGGAGGCGGCGCTCGCCAACGGGCGGACCGTCGAGGGCTACGCGTACGCCCGCACCGGCTACCACCGCGGCTTGGACGCGCTGCGGCGGGCGGGCTGGAAGGGTCAGGGGCCGGTGCCGTGGTCGCACGAGCCGAACCGTGGCTTCCTGCGCGCCGTGCACGCGCTGGGCCGCGCGGCCGCATCGATCGGCGAGCAGGACGAGGCGGCCCGGTGCGCCCAGCTGCTCGCCGACAGCGACCCCGAGGCCGTCCGTTACCTCGGCCCCTGACCGATCGTTGCTAGCCTGCTCACGGCCGTGACCGCGAACCGCAGGAGGCACCGGCATGCCCGCCATAGTTCTCGTCGGCGCCCAATGGGGTGACGAAGGCAAGGGCAAGGCGACCGACCTGTTGGGCAGCCGTGTCGATGCCGTCGTCAAGTTCAACGGCGGCAACAACGCCGGGCACACCATCGTCATCGGCAGCGAGAAGTACGCGCTGCACCTCCTGCCCTCGGGCATCCTGACGCCGGGCTGCACGCCGGTCATCGGCAACGGCGTGGTGGTCGACCTCGGCGTGCTGTTCGACGAGATCGATGCCCTCGAAGCCCGGGGCGTCGACACGTCCAAGCTGGTGGTCAGCGGCTCCGCGCACGTCATCACGCCCTACAACCGCACGCTGGACAAGGTGACCGAGCGATTCCTCGGCAGCTCCAAGATCGGCACGACCGGCCGCGGCATCGGGCCGACCTACGCGGACAAGATGTCCCGCACCGGTATCCGGGTGCAGGACCTGTTCGACGAGGAGGTGCTGCGGGCGAAGGTCAGCGGCGCGCTGAGCCTGAAGAACCAGATCCTGGTCAAGATCTACAACCGCAAGGGCTTCGCCGTCGACGACGTGGTGAGCGAGCTGCTCGGTTACGCCGAGCGGCTGCGCCCGATGGTCGCCGACACCGCACTGCTGCTCGACGAGATGCTCAGCGCCGGCAAGACCGTCGTGCTGGAGGCCGGCCAGGCCACCCTGCTGGACGTCGATCACGGCACGTACCCGTTCGTGACGTCGTCCAACGCGACGGCCGGCGGCGCCTGCACGGGCAGCGGCATCCCACCCACGCGCATCAGCGGGGTGATCGCCGTGGTGAAGGCGTACACCACGCGCGTCGGCGAGGGGCCGTTCCCGACCGAGCTGCTGGACGAGTGGGGCGAGCGGCTGCGCCAGGTCGGCGCCGAGTACGGCACCACCACCGGGCGGCCGCGGCGGTGCGGTTGGTTCGACGCGCCGATCGCCCGCTACGCCACCCGCATCAACGGCGTCACCGACTTCGTCGTCACCAAGCTGGACGTGCTCACCGGCCTGGAACAGGTGCCGGTGTGCGTGGCCTACGACGTCGACGGCGTGCGGCGCGACGAGCTGCCGATGACGCAGGCGGAGTTCGCCCGCGCGACGCCGATCTACGAACTGCTCCCGGGCTGGGAAGAGGACATCTCCAAGGCCCGCACGCTGGACGACCTGCCCCGCAACGCCCGGAACTACGTCACGACCATCGAGGGGATGATCGGCGCGCCGGTGTCCGCCGTCGGGGTCGGGCCGGGTCGCGACGAGACGATCGCGGTGCGCGACCTGCTCGATTGACCCGATTGTGCAACGTATCCGGTCACATGCCGCGAGACGTTGCACAATCCTGGGATGCGGCGACTGGCGGGAGCGGCCTGCGGGGCCCTCTTGCTTGCCGCGTGCACGTCGGGTCGTTCGCAGACGCCTGGGCCTTCGAACAGCCGTACCTCGGCTACACCGTCGACGTCCGTCGCGGCGCCGCCGACCCTGGTACCGGTAGCGCCGGACTGGCCGACCTACCACGGCGACGTCGCGCGCAGCGGCGTCTCGACCACCATGCCGGCCCCGTCCGGCACGCCGCGGGTGGTGGCGCAGGTGGTTCTGGACGGTGCGGTGTACGCGGCGCCGATCGTCGCGGGCGGGCGCACGATCGTCGCCACGGAGAACGACACCGTCTTCGCATTCAGCTCGACGGGCAGGGAGGAGTGGCGCAGGCACCTCGGGTCGCCGTCGCCGGCGGGGGAGCGGCCGTGCGGCAACATCGACCCGCTCGGTATCACCGGCACGCCGCACTTCGACGCCGCGAGCGGGTCGGTGTTCGTGGCGGCGGAGCACGGCGCCCCGGTGCGCCACGAGCTCGTCGCGCTGGACGCACGCACCGGGGCCGTGCGGTGGCGCAAGGGCATCGACCTCCCCGGCGCCGACCCGGTGGTGATGCAGCAGCGCGGCGCTCTCACCGTCACCGGCGGACGGGTGTGGGTGGCCTTCGGTGGGCTGGCCGGCGACTGCGGCGGGTACAAGGGGCGCGTCATCGGCGTCCGTATCGACGGGGCTGGTGCGCCGGTCTCGTTCACCGTACCGACGACGCGCGAGGCCGGCATCTGGACACCGCCCGGACCGAGCGTCGACAGTGCCGGGCACCTCTACGTCGCGGTGGGGAACGGGGAGGCCGGCGTAGGTGACCCCTACGACCACAGCGACTCGGTGCTCGAACTGTCCAGCAATGGCGCGCTGCTCGACTACTTCGCCCCGTCCGACTGGGCGCGGGAGAATGCGCAGGACCTCGACCTGGGGTCGCAGGGGCCGGCGCTCGTCGGGCAGTACATCTTTCAGGCGGGCAAGTCGGGCACGGCGTACGTGCTTCGCCGCGGTGCCCTCGGCGGCATCGGCGGCGAGGTGAGCAGCGCGGTGCTGCCGTGCCACTCCTACGGCGGGACGGCGGTGCGGGACGGCGTCGTGTACGTGCCGTGCGAGGAGGGGGTCCGCGCCGTTCGGATCACCTCCGCCGGCCGGATGACCCCGCTGTGGCAGGCGTCCGGCGGGATCACGGGCTCGCCGGTGGTCGGGGGCGGACGCGTCTGGGCGCTGGACACCGACGTCGGCGTGCTGCACGCGCTGGATCCGGACAACGGCAAGTCGCTCGGCGCGGTGGCCGTGGGCGCGGTGTCACGCTTCGCCACACCGGCGCTCTACGGCCGCGACATCCTGATCGGCACCGTGCAGGGGCTGACCATCGTCGCCTCCTCGTGAATGCGGCAAACTGTGACATCGAGGGGCAAATGTCAGGACTAACGTCGGACGGGTGAAGACGTACCAGGAGTTGCTCGCCGGATTTGACGAGGCGAGGGCCCGAGCGGACGCGGCACGCGATGAGTGGGACAAGCACCTGCCGAGCAAAGGTATCCGCCTCACCTCGCATCCGGCGCTGCGCGAAGCACACGACGCGATCCTCGCGGCGGAGGCGGGGGAGGCAGCGGCCCGGGAAGCGCTGATCAGTTACCGCGGCGAATGAATCGCCGTTGTCCCCCTCGGCGCCCGACGATCGGTGCGGGCCCCCTGATCCGCGCCGGTAGGCTCGGCGCTCGTGCGTGTCCTCGTCCTCGGCTCCGGAGCGCGTGAGCACGCGATCTGCCTGGCTCTCGCAGCGGACCCGGCGGTCACCGCCCTGGTCTGCGCGCCCGGCAATGCGGGCACCGCGGCGGTCGCCGAGCAGCGCGGTGTCGACCCACTCGACGGCGCCGCGGTGGCGACGCTCGCGCAGGACATGGCTGCCGACCTGGTCGTCGTCGGACCGGAGGCGCCGCTCGTCGCCGGCGTGGCCGACGCGGTCCGCGCGGCGGGGATCGACTGCTTCGGTCCGTCCCGCGAGGCGGCGCAGCTGGAGGGGAGCAAGGCGTTCGCGAAGTCCGTCATGGCTGCCGCGGGCGTGCCCACCGCCGCCGCGCGAGTCTGCACCACCGAGCAGGAGGCGGCCGCGGCGCTGGACGAGTTCGGGGCCCCGTACGTCGTCAAGGATGACGGGCTGGCAGCCGGAAAGGGCGTCGTCGTCACGTCGGATCGCGCCGAGGCGCTCGCCCACGCGAAGGCCTGCGAGCGGGTCGTCATCGAGGAGTACCTCGACGGGCCGGAGGTCTCGCTGTTCTGCATCACCGACGGCAGCGCGGTGGTACCGCTCGTCGCGGCGCAGGACTTCAAGCGCATCGGCGACGGGGACACCGGCCCCAACACCGGCGGCATGGGCGCCTACGCGCCGCTGCGCTGGCTACCGGCGGGGCTCGTGGACGAGGTCGTGCGCGACGTCGCGCAGCCGACCGTCGCCGAGATGGCGCGGCGCGGCACGCCGTTCGCCGGGCTGCTATATGTCGGGCTGGCCATCACCTCGCGCGGCCCCCGCGTCGTGGAGTTCAACGCGCGCTTCGGCGATCCCGAGACGCAGGTGGTCCTCGCACTCCTGGAGACGCCGTTGGGTGGCCTGTTGCACGCGGCCGCCAGCGGCGCGCTCGCCGGGCAGCCGCCGCCGCGGTGGCGCGACGGCGCTGCGGTCACGGTCGTCGTCGCCGCCGCGAACTATCCCGGGGCGCCGCGCACCGGCGACGTGATCACCGGCGCCGAGCAGCCGGGAGTGATTCATGCGGGCACCAGGCGTCGTGACGACGGGGCGATCGTCTCGACCGGCGGTCGGGTGCTGTCGGCCACCGCAGTCGGGGCGGATCTCGCCGAAGCACGGCAGCGTGCCTATGCCCTCGTCGCGGGGATCGACCTGGCGGGTGCGCAGTTCCGCGGCGACATCGGCCTGCTCGCGGAGCGGGGCGAGATCGCCGTCTGAGCGTGCGCGCCCAGGCGGCATGATGGCGCGGTGGCGGTGGAGATCAGGGCGGCGTCGGGCGCGGATGCCGATGCGATCAGCGGCATCTACGCGCCGATGGTGCAGCGCTCCGCGGCATCCTTCGAGGAGTCGCCACCCGGCGCCGGCGAGATTCGTCGCCGGATGCTCGCCGAGCCACGGCTGCCGTGGCTGGTTGCCGTCGACGGCGATCGGATCGCCGGCTATGCGTACGCCTCGCAGCACCGGCAGCGGGCCGCGTACCGCTGGTCGGCAGACGTCTCGATCTACCTGGACGAGGCGTACCAGGGCAGAGGGATCGGGCGGGCGCTCTACGGCCGGCTGATCCCGGAGGTCCGCGACCTCGGCTACGTCACGCTGTTCGCGGGTATCGCGCTGCCGAATCCGGGCAGTGTCGGGCTGCACGAGTCGTTCGGCTTCCGGCCGGTCGGGGTGTTCGGCCAGGTGGGCTTCAAGCACGGCGCCTGGCGGGACGTCGGCTGGTGGCAGCTGCCGCTGGAGCAGCCGCCGGTGCCGCCCGGAGCGCCGCGGGCGTGGGAGCCGCCGGACGATCCGGTGCCCCGGACGGCGGGCTGAGACAATGGCGGGGTGAAGCCCGCAATCCCGAACGTCCTCGCCGGTCGGTACGCGTCGACCGACATGGCCACGCTGTGGTCACCCGCGCACAAGATCGTGCTCGAACGGCAGCTGTGGGTCGCGGTGCTGCGGGCGCAGGCCGACCTCGGCGTCGACGTCCCGCGCGGCGCGATCGATGCCTATCAGGCGGTCATCGACCGCGGCACGTCCGCCGTGGATCTCGAGTCGATCGCGGCGCGCGAGCGGGTAACCCGCCACGACGTCAAGGCCCGCATCGAGGAGTTCGCCGAGCTCGCCGGCTACGAGCAGATCCACAAGGGGATGACCAGCCGCGACCTCACCGAGA
>JAVHVL010000179.1:0-3520 GCA_032160565.1 Pseudonocardiales bacterium
CGAACGGCACGGGCACCCCCCCGGCGAGCTCGGTGGGGTCCGACCAGAGCACGGTGAGCGGCGAGTCGAGGCGTGCGCGAGTCTCGGTGATGACGTCGGCCATCGCCGGGTGCGCGACCAGCGTGGCGACGCCGCTATCGGCGAGCATCGGGGTCAGCTCGTCCGGGCGCAGCATCGGGTTGATCGGCACCACGATGGCCCCGACGCCCCACGTGGCCAGCAGCGTCGCCGGGAACAGCGGCGTGTTCTGCAGGCACAGCCCGACCCGGTCGCCGGCGCGCACGCCGCGCGCGCGCAGAACTGCGGCGATTCGCGCGGCGAGATCGGCGAGCTCGCCGCGCGAGACGGCGCGTCCGAAGTAATGCAGCGCCGTGGCGTGTGGTTCGCGCTCCACCGTGGCGAGGAACATCGCCAGCGTCGAGGTGTCCGGCGCGGCGAGATCCGGGTCGACGTCGGGCGGGTAGAGCTCGCGCCAGGGTGCGGTATCCGCCTGATCACTCATGACTGCTCGCTTCACTGTGCTGGTCTCATCACTTCGGCTGGTCTCTTCACTCTGCTCATTCGATGACCCGGGCGACAGGGAGCGCCGTGCCGTTCACAGCGCCCATCCGCAGCACCGCCGGCTGGCCGACCGTCCACGTCTCGGAGTTCCCGGAGGGGGCGTCGACCCGCGCCTCGACGAGCGCACCCTCGGGGATTCGCACCAGCACGAGCGGATACGGCACCTGGTCCGCGAACGCCTTGGTCGGAGCACGGTGCACCGTCGACCACGCGACGAGCGCAGCCTCCCCGGCGACGTCGACGAGCGACAGGCTGGTGCCCAGGCAGTGGGAGCAGACCGGTCCGGGCGGGTGCTGGGCCAGCCCGCAGTCCGCGCACGACTGGAAGCAGAGCCGCCCCGCGCTCCAGGCGGACCAGAGCTCATGCGTCTGCGCGTTGATGGCTGATCACTTCCGTCCGAGGATCATGGTGGTCTGCGCGCCGAGGATGCCCCCGTTGCCGTGGACCAGCGCTGTCTCGGGGATGCTCGCGAGCTGGTGCGCGCCCGCGGTCCCCCGCATCTGCCGCACGGCCTCGGTCACGTGCAAGATGCCGCCCGAGGCGCACGACAGCATGCCGCCGTTGGTGTTGCTCGGCAGCGGGCCGTCGCGGTCGAGGAGGCCGTCGCGGACGGCGGCGCCCGCCTCGCCGCGCTCGCACAGGCCGAAGTCCTCCATCAGCATGAGGACGGTGATGGTGAAGCAGTCATAGATCTGCGCCATGGACAGGTTGCGCGGGCTCATCCCGGCCATGCGGAAGGCTTCGGCCGACGAGCGCGCCGCTGCCGTCTCGCCGGTCTCGAACAGCTCGGGGTTGCGCAGGATGGACTGGTGCGACAGTGCTTCGCCGAAGCCGCGGACGTGAACGGCGTCAGCCGGCGCGCGGTCGGACCTCGTGACGACGACCGCGCCGCCGTAGTCGGTGACGAGTGCGCACTCGAGAAGGTGCAGGGGCGAGGACGCCATCGGGGAGGACAGCACGTCGTCGACGGTGATCGGAGCGCGGTACTTGGCATCCGGGTTGAGCGACGCGTGCCGGCGAAACTGCACGGCGACGGCAGCGAGGTCTTCCGGGTCGGACTTCCAGCGGTGCATGTACGAGCGGGCGATCATCGCGTACTGCGTTGCGATCAACGGCCCGCACGCGGCCTCGAAGCTGCTGAGCTGCGCCGCGAGCACGCCGGCAATATCCGCGGGCGGGCCGGACACCCGGTTGTCGGCCCATACGGCCAGCGCGGTGTCGCATGCCCCGCCGAGAACCGCGAGTACAGCGCTCACGACGACGGCCGCGCCCGTTGCGCCGCTGCGGGACTCGGTGCGCGACCACCGCGGGCGCAGCCCGAGGCTCTCGGCGAGGTCGGCGCTGAAGTCGAGATGCTGCTCGGCCAGCGAGTAGCCGGTGACGACGCCGTCGACCTCCGCGAGGCTGATGCCGGCGTCGCTGACGGCGCGCAAGCTCGCCTCGGCGCCGAGGTCGACCGCGGTTCGCCCGGGGCTCGGCGTGCGCGACGCCTCACCCGCGCCGAGCAGTACCGCGGTGGCGCTCATCTCGCGCTCACACCGTCACTCGCGCTCACACCGTCACTCGCGCCCAGGCTGTCGCTTGCGACGACAGCGTCGACCACCACCGCGTCGACCACCACCGCGTCGACCACCACCGCCCGCGTGCGCATGCCGTCGTGGACGAGGAGTACCGGGTTTGCGTCCAGGCTCTCGACCGTCGAGTCCGGTGACACCATGAGCGCGCCGACCGCCATCGCGAGGTCGATCCACGCGGCCACATCGAGCGGGCGTTCGCCGCGCACACCGGCGAGCAGCGGCGCGATCCGCAGCCGGCCGATCGCTTCGGCCACGTCCTCCGGGCTGAACGGCGGCAGCAGCATCGCGAAGTCCGGTATCGCCTCGACGTACTTCCCCCCGGCGCCCACGACGACCACCGCGCCGAGCTTCGGATCGCGATGCGCGCCGATCATGACCTCGAGTGCGGCGCCGAGCATCGGCGCGACGAGCAGACCGTCGATGTCGAAGCCGTGCGTATTCATCGCGGCGAGGATTCGCCGAGCTGCCGCGGCCGTCTCGTCGGGGCTCGCGCAGCCGAGCTCGACGAGACCGAAGTCGGACTTGTGCGACACGCTGGCCGTGCAGCCCTTGACGACCACTCGCCCGGCGTCCAGCGACGAGAATGCGGCTGCTGCCCCCTCCGCGTCGCGCACCAGCAGGTGGTCGACGACGTCGGCGTGGCCCCTGAGCACCGCGAGGCTGCGCGCCTCGTTCAGAGTCGCGGTGGTGCCGCTCGACGGGCGCAGGTCCAGGCGCGGACGGGCGGCGGCGCGGCGCATCAGCTGGCGGTGCCGGATGTAGCCCGCGAGGGCACGCGCCGCGGATGCCTCGTCGGCGTAGACCGGCACGCCCTGCGCCCGGAAGAGTTCGGCCGCGCCGGGTTGCGGGGTGACGAGTGCAAGCGGCCGGTCGACCCGCTGGGCGAATTCGCCGACCGCCGAGGCGAACTCGGCCACGTCGTAGCCGCGACCGCTTACCGGCAGGCTGATCAGGAACGCGTCGGCACCGGACGAGGGCTCCACGCAGTCGAGCACCCGGCGGACCAGCCGGCTGTCGGTCAGGAGGGCACCGGTGATGTCGACCGGGTTGCGCGGCGACGCGAACGGCGGGAGCGCCTCGGTGATCGCGGCGAGCGTGCGTTCGTCCCACGTCGCCAGCGGCATCCCGTTCTCGGCGGCGTAGTCCGACCCGAGCACGCAGACGCCACCGGAGTTGGAGACGATCGCGACCTTGTCGCCGGTGACCTCGGCGCCGCTGAGGTACACCTCGACGGCCTCGACCAGCTCCGTCATCGACGACACCAGCCGCACACCCAGGCGCTCGAGGAAGGCCTCGACCACCAGCCGTTCACTCGCGAGCGACCCGGTGTGGGACTGGGCGGCCCGAGCCCCGTTCTCACTCCGCCCGCCGACGAGGGCCAC
>JAVHVL010000205.1:0-3930 GCA_032160565.1 Pseudonocardiales bacterium
ACCACCAGGTCCAGCAGCTGGGTCCCGGTGATGTCGACGTCGAGGCTCACCGAGGCCGAGGAACCGGTCAGGACGGGCGTCGTGGTGAGCGTCTTCCCGTCGGAGATCACGCTGAACGTGACCGACCCGGCCGAGCCCTGCTCGTCATCGACGCCGACCGTGGCGGTGAAGCGCGTGCAGTTCCCGCCTAGGTACAGCGTGACGTCGCTGATCGCGTTGGTGCCGAGCCCGCTGGCGTAGACGACGCCGTTCAGCGTGATCGGCTTGCCGTCACCGGCTGCCTGTTCGCCGTTGCTCGTGTTGCGCTCGACCGGCCCCCATCCGTTGGTGGCCGAGAAGAACGGCAACGAGCTGACCGCGACGTCGCCGGTCGGCGCGGCGGGCAGTGCGCGGACATTGCGCACGTCGGTGAGGTGCTGTTGCACGCTGCGCTGCACATAGTCGGCGCTCGCCGTCAGCTGCGAGACGGTGGGCAACGTATCCGGAGCGGTCACCCGCCACGTCGCGGTGGCGACGCTGCCCCCCTTGACGACGTCGACAGCAGTCGGCGAGGTTGCCGCGGCGGTCCAGCCGGCGGGCACGTCCAGCGACAGGCGGACGCTCGTCGCCGGCGGCGCATCGGCGGGCACCCGGAAGCTGGCCGTGACGTCCGCCGCTGACCCCGGCGTCGCGGTGTCCGGGGCGGCCAGGCTCAGCGAGGCCTGGTGGGCGGCGGGCATCGCGTAGGTGGCCTGCTGGAAGCGCGGGGCATCGACGTTCGCCACGAGCAGCGGCGACGCGGACGTGCCCAGCGACTTCAGCGACACGGTGCCCAGCCCGCCGGTACTGCCGTCGGTGTTCCACACCGCGATCGCGATCGTATTGCTGCCGTTGGGGTTGAGGATGCCGTTCGGGATCGGGAAGTCGTGCTGCGGCCCCACGTCGTTGATGTAGCGGCCGAGCTGCCAGCCGTTGACGAAGATGAGCGCGCGGTAATGCCGGCTGGCGGCGTCGGTGATGTTCAGCGCCACCGAGGTGTCCTGCCCCTTCGGCAGGTCGAGGGCAACTGTGGTGCGGTACCACGAGACGCCCGGGGTGGTGTCCGACGCGGGCAGCGTGACGTCCTGCCACGCCGTGTCCGGGTACCCGGGCAGCGTCCAGCCGGCGCGTTCGCCGTACAGGCCGCCGGTGTTCATCGGGCCGCGGGTGGGGTCGATCAGCTCCTCGCCGCCGCGGCTGCCCTGGATGCGCCAGCTGACCGAGGTCAGCGGCGAGCCCGCCACGATCGCGCCGGTGAGGCCACGCGCCTCCTTGTTCGAGTCGTTGTGGTTGTAGTCCTCGTTGTGCCCGCTGTTCTCCACGAGCACCGAGACCTCGTTGTCGGCACCGACGTGGACCGCGCCGGCGGGGAAGGTGAACGTGTGCGTGCCGTCGCCGCTGCTGCCGAGGAACGTGCCGTTCAACCATGCGGAGTACACCCCGGCCCGCCCGGTGATCGTGGCGAGCGTGATCCCGGTCGTGGCGGAGGTGGCCCGGAACCGGCCGCGGTACCAGACGTCGCCGTGATGGAAGCCGTAGTCGTCCGCGAACAGCACCGGCAGCGTGCTCGGGGTCGTGGTGCTGTTGGACGTCATCTTGTCGGCCACCTGCCACGACGAGTCGTCGTAGCCGGGCTGTGCCTCGGGCGATTCCTCAGTGTGCTTCCAGCTCGTCAGCGCCGGGAGCGTGACGGGCTGGGCTCCGTTCAACTGCGCCAGCTGTGATCCGCTGGCGGTGGCAACGGGCTGCAGCTGCTTGCCGTTCCAGGTGATCGCGGAGCTTGGCGCGGACCAGATCTCGACCGATCCGGCTTGGGACGTGTCGCCGGTGAGGACGAGGCTGCCTGCGCTCGTCGCGGCCGTCCGCAGCAGCTGGCTGCCATAGGCGAGAACCGGGCCGCTCGACGTCTGCTGCACCCAGAACTTCGCCGCCTCCTGGTCGGTGCCGAGGAGCAGGAGCAGCGGCCGCGCGCCACCGGTGATCAGTACCCGGGCCAGGCCGGTGTGCGTGTAGTTCAGCCGCAGGTCGCCGCTCGCCGCGTCGTAGGTGGACGCGACGGTGCCGGCCAGCACGTGCACGGTCGGCTGAGCCTTGTAGTTGAGGACGGTCTCGCCCTCCTGCCCGGCACGCCCGTACAGCACGGCCACATCGGTGCCGTCGATGAGCTGGTTGGTGAGGATCTCCGAGGTGGAGTACTGCAACTGCTGCGCGCCGAGCTGGTAGTTCGCGACGATGATCTTCGAGTCGCGGCCGGCGAACGTGAGCGCCGTGCCCGGCTGCTGCGGCACCGTCGGGTAGTAGGTGGCGCCTGCCGGCGGCACGTCGACGGCGTCGACGGAGAGGAACGTCCCGCTGGACGCGGCGTTCTTCTGTCCGGTGGCCACGATCTTGAGGGTGTGCGCAGAGTCGGACAGGTTGCTCGCGGCGTACTGGATCTGCTGGTTCACCGTGCTCGCCGAGTAGCCGTCGACGGTGGCGACCTTCGCGCCGTCCAGGTAGACGTCGGCGATGCCGTGGTTGCCGGCGGTCGAGGCGATCCAGCGCACGCCGGTGCCGGTGAACGGGACCGTCACGCTGTCACCTGCGGTACTGGAGAACGACTCGGTCTGGTGGTACTCGCCGCTGGTGAAGCCGGCTTCGGGGCCGACGTGCGACCACGAACCGGTGTACTGCAGCGCCGGGTCGGCATCGTCGTAGGTGTACGTCGAGCGCGCTCCGAGGTCGAGGGAGATGTGCGTTGCATCCGTCGCGGTGGACGTCGCGTTGGAATGCCGCAGCGTGTGGAACTGCGTGCGGGTGTCCGGGTTGATGCGCGCGGTGTCGACGATCGCGGGCGAGGTCGGCTTGCCGACGGCCAGGGCGTCGGTCTTGGTCAGCGGCGCCACGCTCTGCGTGAAGTACCCGATGAGCTTGTCCTGGTCGTACTTGGTGCCGAGCTGACGCCCCTCGGTGATCGGCGCGCCGTAGTCGTAGGACGTGTAGACCTGGCTCGGGTCCGCCTGCCAGCCCCATGACGTGCCGCCGTAGGTCATGTAGAAGCTCTGCGCCGTGGCGCCGACGGCGATGTTCTGCTTGTAGAACACCGACTCGAAGTCCGGCCCGGTGAGCTGGCGGCACTTGTCGTAGCCGGGGCCGCCCCAGGGGTCGAACGAGCCGCCCTGGAACTCCGGCGTGTACAGCGGCCGGCCGGCGGGGTGGTCGTAGGAGATGTCCGGCACACCGCGCCACGACGTGGGGTTCGAGCAGTTGAAGCCCTGCGGGTAGGAGTCCGGGCCGTCGATGTCCAGCGCGCCGGCGCCGCTGTTGAACGTGCCGTTGTTGTTACCCGTCAGCGGCACGGTGATGCCGTCGGCGCGGGCCTGGTTCTCGAGGTGGGTCATGTAGGCGCGAGCCTGCGCCGAGGCGTCGTAGAACTCGTTCTCGATCTGGTCCAGGATGACCGTGCCCGTGCCGTTGGTGAGCTGATGCCTGGCCAGGATCGTGTTGATCCGCTCCATCCACTGATCGGACGCGGCCAGGTACGTCGGGTCGTTGCTCCGGTCCCGTCCGGGCATCGTCCCGAGCCACGCGGGAAAGCCGCCGCCGTCCACCTCGGCGTTGATGTACGGGCCCGGGCGGGCGATGACGTAGATGCCGACCTGGTTCGCGATGTCGAGGAGCTTGTCGACGTCGCGGACTCCGGTGAAGTCGTAAACCCCGGGCTTGGGTGAGTGATAGGCCCAGTCGAAGTAGATGGACGCGGCATTGAAGCCCGCCGCCTTCATCTTCTGCAGCACGTCCCGCCAGAGGTCGGGGCTGGGCAGGCGGTAGTAGTGGAACTCCCCCGACCAGATGTAGGTGCGCTTGCCGTCGACCATCAGCGAGTAGCCGTCGTAGGTGACGGTGTGCGCCGCGGGTGCGGCGGCCGCCGCC
>JAVHVL010000272.1:0-4307 GCA_032160565.1 Pseudonocardiales bacterium
CGGCCGTGATCAGCAGCAGCGGGCGCCGCACCCGCACCGCGGTCGCGAGCGCGGCGAGCGACTGCGCTAGCCCGGGCCCCATCGTCACGGTCGCGACGCCGACGTCGCCCGTCGCGGCGGCGTACCCGTCGGCCATCCACACCGCGCCGGCCTCGTGCCAGGCCGGTCGCCACCTGCAGCCCGGTTGCTCGCGGTATGCCGCGATCCAGTGCATGTTGCCGTCGCCCATCACCCCGAACACCGTGGTGACGCCGGCGTCGGCGAGGAGCAGCGCGAGCTGCTGGTAGGTCTTCATCGAACCTCCAGTCGGACCGGACGCTAGGTGAACCAACCGCGGCGGCGCCAGTACGTGTCCCATTCACGGGACCTTGCCGTTGCGGGGCCGGTCGATCTCGCACACGCTCGTGCGATCAGCACGTCGCAGTCAGGAGTGAGAGATGTCGGCACGGCTCAACGGCAAGGTCGCGATCGTCACCGGCGCGGGCGCGGGAATCGGCGCGGCGGCAGCGAGGAGATTCGCGAGCGAGGGCGCCACGGTGATGTGCGCCGATGTGGCCGCCGGTCGCGCCGAGGAGACCGCGACGGCTATCCGCGACGCCGGGGGGCAGGCCGGCGCGGTGGGTGTCGACGTCGCCGACTCCGAGCAGGTCCGTTCGCTGGTCGAGCGGACCGTCGCTCAGTACGCGCGGATCGACGTGCTGTACGCGAACGCGGGTGTGGGCGGCGTCGGCACTGCCGTCGACACCGACGAGGCCGAGTGGAACCGCGTCATCTCGATCAACCTGACCGGCCTGTGGCTGACCTGCAAGTACGTCCTGCCGCACATGGTCGCCGCCGGGTCGGGCTCGATCGTCAATCAGGCGAGCATCGGCGGCATGCGTGGCGTCCCGGCCGTCGCGGCCTATGCCGCGGCGAAGGCGGGGGTGATCGGCCTGACTCGCCAGATGGCGCTCGACTACGGCCCGTCCGGGGTGCGCGTCAACGCGATCGCGCCCGGCACCGTCCCCACCCAACTCGTCCAAGGCATCTGGGCGGCGGGCGCGGGCCTCGTCGCCGCGGACAGCCTCGACGAGCGGATCGAGCGCGCCGCCGCGTTGTACCCGCTGCGCCGGGTGGGAACTCCGGAGGACATCGCGAACCTGGCGCTGTTCCTCGCGAGTGACGAGGCGGGGTGGGTCACCGGAGCGGTCTACGTGATCGACGGCGGCAAGACGGCGGTGTGACGGTGTCGGGCTCCGGGCTATCCCATGCAGCGGCACGCAGCGTTGCCCCGTCGGGTGCGTCACCGGACCCTACGGCTACGTACGCGTAGCACGTGAGAGGGGACTGCCCGATGGACTTCGGCTTGCTGTTCGAGATGCAGGTGCCCAAACCGTGGACGGAGACAACCGAGTCCGACACGTACTGGAAGAGCATCGAGCAGCTCCGGGCGGCGGAGCAGTCGGGCTTCACGCATGCCTGGGCAGTGGAGCATCACTTCCGCGAGGAGTTCTCGCATATGGGTGCGCCGGAAGTGTGGCTGGCCGCCGCGGCGCAACACACCGATCGGATCCGTCTCGGTCAGGGAATCGCACTGCTGCCGACGCCGTTCAACCACCCGGTGCGCGTCGCCGAACGGGTCGGGGCGCTGGACATCCTGTCGCGCGGCCGGTTCGAGTTCGGCACGGGTCGTTCGATCGCCGAGCACGAGATCGGCGGGTTCGGCATCGACCCGGGCGACACCCGCGGCATGTGGTCGGAAGCCGTGGAGTACCTGCAGAAGCTGTGGACCAGCGGCGAGGAGCCGGTCGAGTACGACGGCAAGTACCTGCACATACCGCCGCGAAAGGTCTTTCCTCGTCCGGTTCAGCAGCCGCACCCGCCGATGTGGGTGGCCGCCACCAGCCCGTCGAGCTACACGATGGCCGGTGAGTACGGGCTGGGCGTGCTGGCCTTCGGCATGGCGGTCGACAAGGACGCGATGGGGCGTCGCCTCGCGGAGTGGCGCGCCGCCATGCAGACCACGACGCGTCCGCTGTCGGCGAAGAACGAGCAAGCGGCCGTCTTCATGATGTCCTTCTGCGCCCCGACCGACGCCGAGGCGCGGGAGATCTGCGAGGAAGCCTTCGTCCAGTACCTGGATGTGACGATCGATCAGTTCCTTCGATGGGGCGAGAAGCGCGAGCTCCCGCCGGGCTACGAGTGGTACGCGAAGGCCATCACCCAGGGACCCGCCGTGTCGGGCAAGGTGAAGTTCGAGCACCTGCTGGAGAACGGGATGGTGCTCGTCGGTTCGCCGGACACGATCGTGGAAACGGTGCGGGGGTTTCGCGACGTAGGGGCTACCCAGATACTGGCGGCCATGCAGCTGGGGCGGATCCCCCACGAGCGGGTGCTCGAATCGATCCGCCTGTTCGGCAAGGAGGTCATCCCCAACGTCGGATGACGGGCGATCACAGTTGCGCACGAAGGGACGGTTGACGGGTGACAGAAGAGCGCGGAGCCGGATCGCTGGCCGACCTGCGGGTGCTCGACGCGTCGAACCTCATCGCGGGCCCGCTGGCCACGATGCTGCTGGCCGACCTCGGCGCCGAGGTGGTCAAGGTCGAGCATCCGGACGGCGGCGACTCGTTGCGCAGCCACGGGGGCCAGAAGGGCGGTCACGGCCTGTGGTGGAAGGTCCTCGGCCGCGGCAAGTACAGCGTCACGCTCGATCTCAGCAGCTCCGCCGGCCAGGAGATCTTCCGCAGGCTGGCCGCCGATGCAGACGTGGTCGTCGAGAACTTCCGCCCCGGGACGATGACACGCTGGGGACTCGATTACCCGGCGCTCAGCGCGAGCAACCCCGGTCTGGTCATGGCCCACGTCAGCGGCTTCGGGCAGACCGGTCCGCTGGCCACCCAGCCCGGCTTCGGCACCCTCGCCGAGTCGATGAGCGGCTTCGCCCACCGCAACGGTGCGCCGGACGGCCCGCCGATACTCCCGCCGTTCGGCCTCGCCGACACCGTCACGGGTATCACGACGGCCTTCGCCATCATGTCTGCGCTGTGGGCTCGTCGGTCCACGCAGATGGGGCAGGAGGTCGACGTCTCGATCATCGAGCCGCTGCTCACGGTGCTCGAGCCCCAGTTGATCGAGTACGACCAGCTCGGCACCGTCATGTCGCGTCTGGGCAACCGCTCCCCGGTGAACGCGCCGCGCAACATGTATCTCTCGCGGGACGGCCGGTGGGTGGCGATCTCGACGAGCACCCAGTCGACGGCCGACCGGCTGCTCACCCTCGTCGGCCACCCGGAGCTGCTGGACGAGCCGTGGTTCCACAACGCACACCAGCGCGCGGAACACGCCGACGAGCTCGATGCCGTCGTGGGGGAGTGGGTACGCGCCCGGCAGCACACCGAGGTGCTCGCGGCGTGCCGCGAGGTCGGCGCCCCAGCCGCCGTCGTGTTCACCGTCCCCGACATCCTCGCCGACCCGCAGTACGCGGCAATAGGGGCCGTCGCGACGGTCGAGGACGCCGACCTCGGGCCGTTGCGCATGGCGAACACCCCGTTCCGGCTGTCGGCGACGCCGCCCCGCATCCGCTGGTCCGGTCCGGACCTCGGCGCGCACAACGAAGCGGTGTACGAGCGCATCGGTATCGGCGCGGACGAACTGGCGAAGCTTCGTGCCGAAGGCGTGGTGTGAGTGGGTGGGGCCGCGGCGGGCTGGACCCCTGAGTCGGCAACTGAGTTCGCCGACCGGATGGCGCCGCTGAGCAACTGGGGTCGGTGGGGCCCGGACGACGAGCTGGGGACCGTCAACCTGCTCACCTCCGCGCACGCCGCAGCCGCGGCGATGGCGGTCGGGAGCGGGCAGTGCGTGCCCCTCGGCCGGCCACTGTCCAGCCGGCCCGCCGCGGACAACCCCCAGCCGCTGCTGCACCTGATGAAGTCCAGCGGCGAGTCCGCGGCGGCCAGGGGCGGCAGCCACGCGAGCGAGTGGTTCGGGCTGGCGTACCACGGCTTCGCGGTCACGCACCTCGACGCGCACAGCCACCAGTTCTTCGACGGCAGGATGTACAACGACCGGCCGGCGGAACTCGTGTCCACGCGTTCCGGCGCGGGCGCCGGATCGGTGCGGCCCCTGGCGCGGGGGCTGGTCGGCCGGGGCGTGCTGCTCGACGCCCCGCGCCTGATGGGCCGCGGCTGGCTGGAGCCGGGCGAGGGGCTGGATCCGGCGGACCTTGATGCGATCGCCGCGGCTCAGGACACCGAGCTCCGACCGGCCGACCTGCTGATCGTGCGCTGCGGGCGCGACGCCCGAGCCGCCATGCACGGCGTGGTCGA
>JAVHVL010000279.1:0-3226 GCA_032160565.1 Pseudonocardiales bacterium
GGTCACGAGATCGGCGCCGCACTCGGCGTCGCCATCCTCGCGGCCGCGTCGGCCAGCGCAGGCAACCTGAGCACGGTGCACGGCGCGGCAACCGGCGCCGGGCACGGGTTCGCCGTCGCAGGCATCCTCGCCCTCGCCTTTGCAGCGCTCGCCGCCGCGACCATGCCGAAGACCCGAGCCTCCGAGCAGATGCAGCACCACGCCCACATGCACTGACGGCATGTCGGTAACTCAAGCGGCCCCGGCTTCCTCAGCCGGGGCCGCCCCCCCGGTCCTCACCCCGCCCGAGCACTTCGTCCGCGGCAGAACCCGGCGACATCGCCGGTGCGACCGACCGTCGCTGCGAACAGGCTCAGCGCACACCCCAACCGATGAGGAGTCCGCCATGACCACCCAACTTTTGAGACCACCCGAGCAAACCGAGACCCGAGCGGGGCACATCGGTCGCATCGTCATCGCCTCCCTCGTCACCGGCCTGGTCGGCGCACTGACGCTCCTGCTCGTCGTGCTTCCCGGCGCTGGTGAGCACATCGTCACCGGCACGACGCTGCTCGCCTTCGCATTCGGCTGGGCGATGCTCGCCGCACTGTCGGCCCGGCGGACCGACCAGCCGCAGCGGTGGGCTCGCGTCCCTGCTGCGTCGATGGCAGCAGTGGGAACGGCCCTGCTCGTGACCTCGCCCAGCGACAGCATCATCCGGACGCTCGGCTGGATCTGGCCGCCCGCGCTGCTCATCCTCGCGATCTGGATGATCCGCAGCGCCCGCCGTCAGCTGCACAGCCGCACCCGAGCCTGGCTCATCCACCCGGTGTGCGCAGTGCTGGCCCTCGCGGCCGTCGGCGGCGGGACCGAGACCGTGCTCGAGACGATGGATCACGGTCTGCAAGCGCCCGCCGGCCAGACCTACACCGTCGACGGCCACCAGATGTATCTGCACTGCGTCGGCACCGGCAGCCCCACCGTGCTGCTGTCCAACGGACTCGGCGAGCGCAGCCCCAGCTGGTCCTGGATCGCGACGGCCGTCGCCCCCGCCACCCGGGTCTGTGTCTATGACCGCGCCGGCCAGGGCTGGAGCGAAGTCGCTTCCGGTCCGCAAGACGGTGTCCAGCTGGCTTCCGACCTGCACGCCGTTCTCGCCAGCGCCCAGATCGCCGGTCCCTACGTTCTGGCCGGTCACTCGGTCGGCGGCACGTACAACATGATCTTCGCCGCCCGCTACCCCTCCGAGGTGGCCGGGATGGTGCTACTCGACTCCGCCACACCCGAACAGTTCACCGCGCTGCCGAACTACCCCGGCTTCTACTCCACCCACCAACGCTTCTCCGGCCTGCTCCCGACAGGCGCGCGGCTCGGACTGGGACGAATCGTCGCTGCCACCGAGTTCGCCGGACTGCCGACACAAGCCCGCGACCAAGAACGGTCCTTCGCAACCGCTCGCGACCTTAGCGGCCAACGCGACGAGTGGTCCGAGCTCCCTACCGCCTTCAACCAAGCGAAGGCCTTGGCCGGCTTTGGCGCCAAGCCGCTCATTGTGATCACCGCCAGTGAAGGCCAGGACCCGGGATGGTTTGCCGCCCAGGACAAGCTGGTCACCCTGTCCAGCAACAGCGTGCACCGCACCATCCACGGCGCGGACCACGTGGCGCTACTCGACGACCAGAAGTTCGCCGCCTACTCGAGCACCGCCATCGACGAGGTCGTCACGGCAGCACGCACCCACACCCTGCTCCAGCCCTGACCGGCCGACCTCTACAACCGGAGACCACGATGACCGCCGCCGGAACCGCACGACCGTCCCTGATGGCCGTTCGTGCCGCGCCTCATCCGGCTTACCACGCGCCAGAAGCAAGTGCCTGAAGATCCGCAACCACCTACGGAGATGTCATGATCATGCACCCCGCGATTACCGCCCAGATCGCCGCTTCTACGCCGTTATCTGCTGGCATGAGGGCAGCTTCCTGTACACGATCGGCGCGCGGGGCATTGCTCCACCCGTGCCCACGGTCGACGCTGCGATTGCCATTGCTGACACGCTCGTCTCCACGCCGTAGTGCCCGGCGAGTTCGATCTCGCCGGCGCGGTCGCTGGCCGCTGCGACGACCCGGTCGATGACGGCCCGAGCCCTGTCCTAGTCCGAATCGGGGCGGCCAGCCGAACGCGACGATGTCGGCTGCTTGCGCCGCGAACTCGAGCAGCCGCCGGCCCGAGGCCGCGATCAAGATCGGAACGTGATGCCCGGCGCTCGGGAAGTCGGGTTCGACGCCGTCCAGCAGCCGCGCGGATGAGCGGCACGGAGTCGCGCAGCCGCTGCATGCGCTCGGACGCGGCGCCGAACGGCAAGAGGCGGCACTACTCCAGCGGGCGGTGCGCGATCCCGGTCGGGGCGCGGAACGCGGTCAGCCAGCCGATGACGACGGCGGCCACCGGAAGCCCGATGATCAGCGCGAGCAGGTCGAGCGTCGGCGGGTGCGCCAGGTAGCCGAGGTCGTGGATGTTCCACGCCACCAGCGCGACGTAACAGCCACCGGTGCCAAGCACGCCACCGAGCAGCGCGAGCACGCCCGCGGTCGAGCTGGTCAGCGTGCGTCGCGTTGTCCCCGTCGCACCGGCGGCGCTGAGCGTGCGCAGGTCGTTCGCCGTCTCGCTGCGGATCAAACCGACCGTCATCATCAGCACGCCGAGCGCGACGAGCACGCCGATTCCCGTGGAGTAGTCACGCAGCTTCTGCAACGAGTGATCCGGCTTGTTCCGGGTCTCGATGCCCAGCCCTACCGCCGCCGCCGCATTGCGCGCCGCCGTGATCTCCGCCGACGTCAACGGATGCGACGACTGCAACAGCCAGCCCGTCGGGGAGGACGTGAGGCCGAGCGACGCCGCGTACTGCCGGCTGATCAGCGTGTTCGGCGCGGACTCGTAGGCGGGCAGCTGGTGCTGCACCGCGATCGTTGGACTGATCAGGTCGGCCGGGTCCGGCCCGAGGGCGATCTGGAGCCCGCTCAGATCGGTGCGGGAAGTGATGATGTCGGTCGAGATCGCCGATGCCGGCAGGTGGTAGAGCGCGAGCACGTCCGGCGTCGCGACGTACAGCTGCGCCACCATCTCGAAGCCCCTCGGCACACCCTTTACGACGATCACCGGGAAGCTGCCGACCGACCCACCGGGCAGCGCCACGTTCGGCTTGGACGCCTGGTCGATCTCCGCCTTCGACTGCGCGTGGATGTCCGCG
>JAVHVL010000310.1:0-7827 GCA_032160565.1 Pseudonocardiales bacterium
CCGACCGTCGCGTTCCCCGGGATCTGACCGCTAGAACGCCGTCCCGTGGACCGGGAGCCGGTCGGCGAGCAGGGCGCGGTCGAGTCGCGTCAGCGGCGTCGCGTCGTCGGCTGTGACGCGTCCGGCCCTGGCCAGCGCCTCCAGCCGCACCCCGCCGAGATAACCGGCGCCGAGCGCCGCGGCGCCGAGCGTGACGTCGGCCGCCCGATCGGTGGGTGTGCAGGTGGCGCCCTCCGGGCCGCCGCGCAGCAGGTACCGGTTGTCGCCGAACAGGTCGTCGGCGACCTCGATTACGACGTCGACCTCGATGCCGTACCTGCGTGCGGTGAGCATCGCCGGCACGTCCAGCGGCCGCACCCAGACGCCGTCGGCCACGTGCGCGGTGCGTACCTGCCGGGCGTCGGTGAGGAGGAACTGCAGCGGGTCGTCGATCGGGATCCGGTAGCTCTCGATCGTGCCGACGAGATCCAGGCCGAGCAGCACCTGCCACAGCCCCGCGTGCGCGTCAGGAGTCGCAGTGACGTACTCGGAGATCCAGCACAGGTGGCGCGGGTCGCCGTCGTTCCAGTCGCTCTTGACCCGGTAGGCGACGAAGCCGTCGTCGTGCATCAGATAGAACATCGCCGACATGCCGGAGCGCTGGGGCTCGCGGTCGAGGCAGAGGTAGTCCCACCAGGCATCGGTGCGGCTCAGGGCTCCGGGGGTCTGCGCCCGCCAGCGCTCGTGGATCGCCGGCATCCGGCGCCGCGCCTCGGCAGCCGGCACCCGCTCCACGCTGCCCGCATCACCCAGGCGTCGCAGCTGCGCGCGCCGGCGGTCGATGACGGTCTTGCGCACGTGCGACGCCGCGCCGTAGCCGAAGCGCTCGTAGATGCCCCCCTCGCTGGCGGTGAGGATCGCCGCCGGCATGCCCTGCCCGCGGAAGTCGGTGAGCTGGCGATGCATGAGCTCGCGAAGGATGCCGCGGCGGCGGTGGGTGGCGTCGACGGACACCCACGTGACGCCGGGGACGTCGAGCGCGCCACCCGGGACCGTCATCGTGAACGGGTAGTCGCCGGTCACGCCGACGATGCGCTCGCCGTCGGTGGCGACCAGGAACCGGTCCGGGTCGATGATGGTCAGGGCGTCGGCGAGATCGTCGCCGGAGTACTGGAAGCCGAAGCTCGCACCGTCCAGCTCGGAGATCGCCTGGAGGTCCTCGCTCGTCGCGCGCCGGATCGGGATGTCCACGCCTGCCACTCTGCCCTGCTGGGCAAACCCGTTAGCCGGCGCCCGCCCGCACGTCGTCGGCGCCCGCCTGCTCCTCGCCGGCGCCCCCGGCGAACTGCGCGTTGTACAGCTCGTAGTAGGCACCGTGCGTGGCGAGCAGTTCGGCGTGCCTGCCCTGTTCGACGATCCGGCCGTTGTCCATCACCAGGATGAGGTCGGCGTCGCGGATCGTGGACAGCCGGTGCGCGATCACGAAGCTGGTTCGGTTGGAGCGCAGTGCCGCCATCGCGTGCTGCACCAGCAGCTCGGTTCGGGTGTCCACCGAGCTCGTGGCCTCGTCCAGGATGAGCAGCGACGGGTCGATCAGAAACGCCCGCGCGATGGTGATCAGCTGCTTCTGCCCGGAGCTGAGGTTGCTCGTCTCCTCGTCGATCACGGTGTCGTAGCCGTCGGGCAGGCCGCGCACGAAGCGGTCGACGAACGTCGCCTCGGCCGCGGCCTGGATCTGCTCGGGGGTCGCGTCCGGCCGCCCGTAGCGCAGGTTGTCGCGGATGGTGCCACCGAACAGCCAGGCGTCCTGCAGCACCATGCCCACCTGCGAGCGGAGCTGGTCGCGGCGGATGGCCGTGATGTCCACGCCGTCGAGGGTGATACGCCCCGCGTCCAGTTCGTAGAACCGCATGATCAGGTTCACGAGGGTGGTCTTGCCGGCGCCGGTGGGGCCGACGATCGCGATCGTCTGCCCCGGCTCGGCCACCAGCGACAGATCCTCGATCAGCGGGGAGTCGGGCACGTAGCGGAACGACACGTGCTCGAACTCCACCCGCCCCTGCCGCTGCGCCGGCTGCGGCGGGTTCTTCGGATCCGCACTCTGCTCAGGCGCGTCGAGCAGGTCGAACACCCGCTCCGCGGACGCGACGCCGGACTGCAGCAGGTTGGCCATCGACGCCACCTGGGTGAGCGGCTGGGTGAACTGCCGGGAGTACTGGATGAAGGCCTGCACGTCACCGAGGCTCATCGACCCGGTGGCGACGCGCAGCCCGCCGACGACGGCGATGGCGACGTAGTTGAGGTTCCCGATGAACATCATCGCCGGCATGATCAACCCCGAGATGAACTGGGCGCCGAAGCTGGCTTGGAACAGTTCCTCGTTCTTGCGGCTGAAGCTCTCCTCGATCTCGTGCTGCCGGCCGAACACCTTCACCAGCTGGTGACCGGTGAACGCCTCCTCGATCTGCCCGTTCAGCGCGCCGGTGTGCCGCCACTGCGCAATGAACTGCTTCTGCGACCGCTTGGCGATCCGCTTCGTCACGACCATGGACACCGGGATCGTGACGAGCGCGATGAGGGCCAGCAGCGGCGAGATGAGGAACATCATCGTCACCACGCCGACGACCGTGAGCAGCGAGGTGAGCAGCTGGCTCAGCGTCTGTTGCAGCGTCGTGGAGATGTTGTCGATGTCGTTGGTGACCCGGCTGAGCAACTCGCCGCGGGGCTGCTTGTCGAAGTACGGTAGCGGCAGCCGGTGGATCTTGTTCTCCACCTCCGCGCGAAGCCGCAGGACGGTGTTCTGCACGACGTCGTTGAGCAGGTACCCCTGCAACCACGACAACACGCCGGCACCGACGTAGAGGGCTAGCGCCAACAGCAGCACGTGGGACAGCTGGCCGAAGTCGATCCCCGCGCCGGGCCTGACGTGCATGCGGGCTAGCAGGTCGGCGTAGCGGTTGTCGCCCCGCGCGCGGGCTGCCGCGACCACCTGGCTCAGGTCGGTGTCGGCGGGCAGCCGCTTGCCGAGCACGCCGGCGAAGATCACGTTCGTGGCGTGCCCGAGCACGCGAGGGCCGAGTACGGCCAGCGTGACGCTCACCAGGGCCAGCGCGAGCACGCACAGGGCACGCGCCCGCTCGGGCCGCAGCCAACCCAGCAACCGATGGGCGGACGGGCCGAAGTTCATCGACTTCTCGGCGGGCATGCCGGCCGTCATCCACGGCGGTCCCCCGCCCCTGCGAGCGGCGGTGCCGGCCTCCGGGAGCCGCTTCGGAACAGCGCCGTTGGGGCGCCCGGCCGCCTCGCTTCTCACGCCGCCTCCTCGGCCGACAGCTGGGACTGCACGATCTCGGCGTACGTCGGGCAGCCGGCGAGGAGCTCCTCATGTCGGCCGAGCCCGACGATGGCGCCCGCGTCCAGGACGACGATCTGGTCGGCGTCGACGATGGTGGACACCCGCGAGGCGACGACCAGCACCGCGGCTTCTCGGGTCACCGGCCGCAGGGCGGCGCGCAGCCGGGCGTCGGTGCCGAGGTCGAGCGCGGAGAACGACTCGTCGAACAGGAAGATCTCGGGGCGGCGCGCCAAGGCGCGGGCGATCGCGAGTCGCTGCCGCTGGCCACCGGAGACGTTGGTGCCGCCCTGCGCGATGGTCGCGCCCAGCCCACCCGGCATCGCGGCGACGAAGTCCCGCGCCTGCGCCACCTCGAGCGCCTGCCACAGCTGCTCGTCGCTGGCGTCGGGGTCGCCGTAGCGCAGGTTGCTGGCCACCGTCCCGGTGAACAGGTACGGCTGCTGCGGCACCAGCCCGATCCGGCGCCACAGCACTTCGGGCGCCAGCTCGCGCACGTCCACACCGTCCACGAGCACGGCGCCGCGGCTGACGTCGAACAGGCGCGGGATCAGCGACAGCAACGTGGTCTTCCCCGAGCCGGTGCTGCCGATGATCGCGGTGGTCTGTCCGGCTCGGACGTCGAAGGAGATGTCCTGCAAGACCGGGGCGGCGGCACCGGGGTACTGGAACGTGACGCCGCGGAACTTCACCTCGCCGCGGGCGCGCACCTCGGTGACCGGGTCGGCCGGCGGCACCACCGACGACCGGGTGCCCAGCACCTCCTCGATGCGTTCGGCACACACCGCCGCACGCGGCACCATCATCAGCATGAAGGTCGCCATCATCACGGACATGAGGATCTGCATCAGGTAGCTGAGGAACGCCGTCAGCGAACCGATCTGCATCTGGCCGGCGTCGACGCGCGAAGCGCCGAACCAGAGCACCGCCACACTGGAGACGTTCAGCACCAGCATCACGATGGGGAAGATCAGCACCATCAGCCGGCCTGCGGTGCGTGCCGTGTCGGTCAGCTCGGCGTTGGCGCGGGCGAAGCGGGCGGACTCGACCGGCTCGCGGACGAACGCGCGGACCACCCGGATGCCGGACAGCTGTTCGCGCAGGACGCGGTTGACGTTGTCGATGCGCTGCTGCATCAGCCCGAACTGGGGCACCATGCGCCGGATGATCAGCCCGATGGCGATGGCCAGCACCGGCACGCTGACGACCATGAGCCACGACAGCCCGATGTCCTCGCGCAGGGCCATGATCACGCCGCCGACGCACATGATCGGCGCGGCGATCATCATCGTGCACGTCATCACCACCAACATCTGCACCTGCTGGACGTCGTTGGTGTTGCGGGTGATCAGCGACGGTGCACCGAACTGCGCGACCTCGCGCGCGGAGAAGGTGGAGACATGCCCGAAGATCGCACCGCGCACGTCCCGGCCGAAGCTCATCGCGGTGCGGGCGCCGAAGTAGACGGCGATGACCGAGCAGACGATCTGGATCACGCTGACGCCGAGCATCCGTTCGCCGGTGCTGAGGATGTATCCCGTGTCGCCGCGGGCGATGCCGTTGTCGATGATGTCGGCGTTCAGGCTGGGCAGGTACAGCGATGCCATCGTGCCGACGAGTTGCAGCGCCACGACGATGAGCAAAGGGCGCTTGTACGGCTGCAGGAAGCGGCGCAGCAAGGCGGTGAGCACGGTCTGCTCAGCCCCACTCGTCGATAATCGCCATCAGATCTGACAAACGCCGGACGACGGCGTCGGGTTCCCCCGCGACCGGTCCGTGCTGCCACTGCGGGATCGTGCTGTGCGGCACCAGCACAGCGCGCATGCCGACCGATTTCGCGCCGTGGATGTCGTCGAAGACGCGGTCGCCGACGAACACTGCGCGGGACGGGTCGCGCACCTGCACGGCCGACAGCGCGGCACGGAACGCCTCCGGATGCGGCTTGGTCCACGGGATCTCCGAGGTGTACACCGCGCCGTCGATGAGCGACAGCACCCGATCGCGCTCGAAGATCCGCTCGTGGACCTCGCGTGGCCACAGGGTGTTGGACAGCACGCCGATCCGGATACCGCGCTCGCGCAGCCCGGCGAAGAGCTCCGGGACGTCTGGGTCCAGCAGTGTGTGCGGCTCCCACCATTCGTGGAACGCCGCCAGCATCTCCTCGCTGTGCTGGACGTCGGCTGCGGCGAACACGTCGGCGAGCGTCGCGCTGCGCTGCTCGTCGCGGCACGCCAGCCATGCGGCCTCCTCGGCGGCGTGCAGCCGGGCCGCGAGTTCGTCGTCACCCGCGGCCGCGAGCCACGCCTCCAGCGGCTCGACGGAGTGCCACGGCGTCAGGGTGCCGCCCCAGTCGAAGATCACCGCGTCGGTGCGCTCGATCGGCGCAGTCACAGCAGCACCGCATTCACAGCAGGACCGTGGAGAGCGTCGCGTGCTCGCGCATGCCCAGGCGGGCGTAGAGGCGGCGCGCCGGCAGGTTGAATTCGTTCACGTACAGGCTCACGCTCGGGGCGAGGGTCAGCGCATGCCGGAAGACGGTGGCGAGGGCCGCCGTGGCCAAGCCCCTCCCGCGCAGGTCGGGGCGCACCCACACGCCCTGGATCTGGCTGGTGTGCCGCGACACCGCGCCTATCTCGGCCTTGAAGGTCACCTGACCGCGGAAGTCCACCCGCACGAACGCGCGCTGGGTCGCGATGAGATCGCGCAGCCGGGCGCGGAAAGGTGACGTGCCCGGCGAGACGTGCGGGGACACGCCGAGCTCCTCGGTGAACATCGCCGCCGCCGCGGCGAGGTAGCGGTCGAGGTGGCTCGGCAGCGCGGCGCGGACCTCGTCGTCGCCGGGCGTGCTGACCAAGCCGTCGAGGACGAGCAGCGGTTGCCGGGCGCGCACGACGCGCGGGCTGCCCCAGGCGCGCTCGAGACGCGGCCACATCGCGGCCACCGCCTCCGCGCGCCCGACCACGGACGTGCACACCTGGGGGCGGCGAGCCACGAAGTCGGCGAGCGCCTCCCAGCTGTCCGCGTCCCCGCCGACCGGGATCAGGTTGCCGCCGCTGTAACAGGCGCCGGACAGCGCGTCGTCCGTCCCCACGCCGATCATCGCGCCGCCGAGGCGCTCGGCGCGCAGGGAGCCTGCGGCGTGCACCCGCGCCGCGACGACGGAGTTCACGATCGGATCTTCCGCGAGCAGCCGCTCCATGCCGCTGCGCGCACCATCGTCGAGCACCGCCACTCGGGCGTGCAGACGCAGGTCGGGGCGCAGAGCCGTCACAGCAGCCGACGGTACCGGCCGGGCGCGTGCGGGCGGCTGATATTGACCATGGCCACGCCCACCTAACGCCGCCGCGTCGCGCAGGCGATGCAGTACTCGGCGGACGGCCGGGCCAGCAGGCGCTCAGCGCCGATCGGAGCGCCGCATCCGGCGCAGCGGCCGTACGAGCCGGCCACGAGTCGGCACGCGGCCGCGTCGACCGCGGCGAGGTCGTCGCGAGCCTGCTCCAGCAGCGCCAGCGCCTGGGCGCGCTCGAAGCCGACCGTCGCCCCTTCGGGGTCGTGCTCGTCGTCGCCGGTCGTCGAGGACGCCGACTCGACGAAGTCGGCGACCTGAGCGGTCAGGTCGCCGATGCGGGCCAGGATGTCGGCGCGCTGGCGATCGAGCCCGGCGCCCCAGTCCGGCGTCGCGTCAGGAGACGGAGACGGTCGGTTCACCGGACGCGACTCCGGCGTCGCCCAGCTCCTCGGCCAGGCGCAGCGCCTCCTCGATGAGCGTCTCGACGATCTGCGACTCCGGGACGGTCTTGATGACCTCGCCCCGCACGAAGATCTGACCCTTCCCGTTGCCGGAGGCCACCCCGAGGTCGGCTTCGCGCGCCTCGCCGGGACCGTTGACGACGCACCCCATCACCGCGACGCGGAGCGGCACGGTCATCCCCTCGAGGCCGGCGGTGACCTTGTCGGCCAGCGTGTACACGTCCACCTGAGCGCGGCCGCACGACGGGCAGGACACGATCTCGAGGCGGCGCTGTCGCAGGTTCAGCGACTCCAGGATCGCGAGGCCGACCTTGACCTCCTCGACCGGCGGTGCCGACAGCGAGACCCGGATCGTGTCGCCGATGCCACGCGACAGCAGCGCTCCGAACGCGACGGAGGACTTGATCGTGCCCTGGAAGGCCGGCCCGGCCTCGGTGACGCCGAGGTGCAGCGGGTAGTCGCAGCGCTCGGCGAGCAGCTCGTAGGCGCGGCCCATCACGACCGGGTCGTTGTGCTTGACCGAGATCTTGAAGTCGCGGAAGTCGTGCTCCTCGAACAGCGCGGCCTCGTTGAGCGCGGACTCGACGAGCGCCTCGGGTGTGGCCGTGCCGTACTTCGCGAGTAGCCGCTTGTCGCGGGATCCGGCGTTCACGCCGATCCGCAGGGACACGCCGGCGGCCGCGTCCGCCTTCGCGAGCTCGCCGACCCGGTCGTCGAACGCCTTGATGTTGCCCGGGTTGACGCGC
>JAVHVL010000325.1:0-7723 GCA_032160565.1 Pseudonocardiales bacterium
GGCCGGCTCGGCGGCGGGGACGTGGCCACCCAGGTGGCCCTGCTGACCGGCTCGCTGCCGGCCACCGCGCGCAAGAGCGCGCTGCTCGACGCCGCGGCGGGCGCGGCGGGCATCGTCGTCGGCACGCACGCGCTGATCCAGGAGCAGGTGAGCTTCGCCGATCTCGGACTCGTCGTCGTCGACGAGCAGCACCGCTTCGGTGTCGAGCAGCGGGACGCCCTGCGGGGGAAGGCCGACCAGCCGCCGCACGTACTCGTGATGACCGCAACACCCATCCCGCGCACCGTCGCGATGACCGTGTTCGGCGACCTGGAGACCTCCACCCTCACCGAGCTGCCCGCCGGCCGATCGCCGATAGCGACCTCGGTGGTGCCCGTGCTCGAGCGCCCCGCGTGGCTGGACCGCGTCTGGCAGCGCATCCGCGAGGAGGTCGCCGCCGGGCACCAGGGTTTCGTCGTCTGCCCCCGCATCGGAGCGGACCTCGCCGAGCCCGACGCCGAGCTCGACGACGCCCCGATCCCGGACGAGCTCCCGCCCCAGCGCCCGCCGCTGGCCGTCAACGACGTGGTCGCGATGCTCGCCGACGGGCCGCTGAGCGACCTGCGAGTCGCCGCGCTTCACGGCCGCTTGGCGCCCGATGAGAAAGATCGCACCATGGCGGAGTTCGCTGCCGGACGCATCGACGTCCTGGTCGCCACCACCGTGGTCGAGGTCGGCGTCGACGTCCCGAACGCGACGGTGATGGCGGTTCTGGACGCCGACCGGTTCGGTGTCTCGCAGCTGCACCAGCTGCGCGGGCGGATCGGGCGTGGCAGTGCACCGGGGCTGTGCCTGCTCGTCACCGAGGCGCCACCAGGTGCCGTGTCGCGCGGGCGGCTGGACGCGGTGGCGGCCACCACGGACGGCTTCGAGCTGGCCCGTCTGGACGTCGAGCAGCGCCGCGAGGGTGACGTGCTCGGAGCCACCCAGTCCGGGCGCCGCTCGCAGCTGCGGCTGCTGTCGCTGCTGCGCGACGAGGACGTCATCGCCGCCGCGCGCATCGAAGCGCAGGACCTGATCGCCGCGGACCCGGACCTCTCCGGCCATCCACGGCTCGCGGCGCAGGTCGCGGCGCTGGTCGCCGACGAGCAGGCCGAGTACTTGGAGAAGGCGTGAGCCGGGGAACGCCGTCATGACGAGGATCGTCGGCGGCGTGGCGAAGGGGCGGCGGCTGGCGGTTCCGCCACGCGGCACGCGCCCGACGTCCGACCGAGCCCGGGAGGCGCTGTTCAGCTCGCTGGGCGGCCTGCTGGACATGGACGGGGCCCGCGTCCTCGACCTGTTCGCCGGCACCGGTGCCGTAGGGCTCGAGTCGCTGTCCCGCGGGGCGGCGTGGGTCGACTTCGTCGAGTCCGACCGCGCGGCGTGCGAGATCCTGCGGCACAACGTGGCGGCGGTCGGCATCGACCGCGCCGAGATCCACCGGCGGCCGGCAGCGGCCTATCTCGTCGGAGCCGGCGCGGACGAGCCGTTCGACCTGGTGTTCGCCGATCCGCCCTACGCCTTCCGTGAGCAGCAGCTCGGCGTGCTGCTGCAGACCCTCGTCGATGCGGGCTGGCTGGCCGAGCACGCCGTCGTCGTCGTGGAACGCTCGGCGCGCGGGCCGGAGCCGCGCTGGCCGGGTGTGATCGAACCGATCAAACAGAAGCGCTACGGCGAGGGTGTGCTTTGGTACGGTCGCCGCACATGAGCGAGGGCAGCGAAGCGATGCATGGCGCACCGGTCCGCCGGGCGGTCTGTCCGGGTTCGTTCGACCCCGTCACGAACGGGCACCTCGACATCATCAGCCGCGCCGCGCAGCTGTACGACGAGGTCGTCGTCGCGGTCTTCGTCAACCAGTCCAAGTCGAGCCTGTTCACCGTCGACGAGCGCCGGGACATGCTCAGGGAGGCGACCGCGCAGTACGGCAACGTGCGCATCGACACGTTCCACGGACTGGTGGTGGACTACTGCCGCGATCACGACATTCCGGTGATCGTGAAAGGGCTGCGGGCGGTCAGCGACTTCGACTACGAGCTGCAGATGGCACAGATGAACCGCGGCCTCGCCGGCATCGACACGCTGTTCATGCCGACCAACCCGGAGTACAGCTTCCTGGCCTCTAGCCTGGTCAAGGAGATCGCGAAGTGGGGCGGCGACGTCGCGTCGCTGGTCCCGCCGAACGTCCTCAAACGTCTGATCGAACGCGCCGGCTCCACGACCTAGGGGGCAGCATGACCGACCAGTCGTTGCGCCGCGCCGAC
The DNA here is from genome assembly GCA_032160565.1 of Pseudonocardiales bacterium. Lineage (GTDB taxonomy): Bacteria > Actinomycetota > Actinomycetes > Mycobacteriales > Jatrophihabitantaceae > RYN-117. The sequence goes on from JAVHVL010000325.1 coordinate 2,283, forward strand.
GAACTGCTCAGCGAGCTGGTCGAGCTGGTCGAGACGGCCCGCACGCTGCCGATGTCGACGTCCTGTGTGGTCCCGCGCGAGCGGTTGCTGGACCTGCTCGACGAGCTGCGCGAGACCATGCCGCCGGAGATGGACGAGGCGCGGCGCACCATCGCCAACCGCGACACCCTCTTGCACGACGCTCATGCCGACGCACTCCAGGCGCGGGAGCAGGGCAGCGCCGAGGCGGCGGCCCTGATCGCGGAGGCCGCCGCGCGCGCCGACGAGCTCGCCCACGACGCCGAGGTACGGGTCCACGAGGATCCTCGAAGCCGGACGGGCGGAACACGCCCAGCTGGTCTCGGCGACCGGCATCCACCAGGCGGCGAGCCGCGCCGCCGAGGTACTCCGGGCCGAGGCGAAGGAGTATCACGCCGGGCTGCGGGCCGAGGCGGACCGCTACGACGCCCAACTGCGCGAGGATGCCGAGCGGTACGCCGCGGGCATCCGCGCAGACGCGGAGAGCTACGCCGCCAAGCTCTCCCTCGACGCCGAGGAGTACGCAGACCGCACCCTGGCCGAGCTCGCCGAGACCCTGCAGCACTCCGCGGCGGTGGCCGAGCAGGGCCGGGCGGCCCTCGCGCAGCGCCGCGCCCACGGGGCCGCTCAGGGGGCCCCCGTCGGGCCGTAGCCCCGGAATTCGGAGTAACCGCCCGGTCTCGGCTAAGCTGATCGACGGCCTCAACCAAGTCACGGCCAACTTCGTATGCCTGAGAACACGACACCGACACAGCACGGCACGAGCCGTGTCGATCCGCGCAACCCGTTCGTCTTCGACGTTCGCGAGCTCGGTCGGCGCCCCGGCTCGATGCGTGAATATCGGCGTAGCGTTCCCGCGCCTGCGGATTTGAGCCAGGACATCATCGGGGTGCCGCAAGGCGCCCCGCTCGCAGCCGACGTCCGGCTGGAGTCGGTCACCGAGGGTGTGCTCGTCACGGGCATCGCCACGGCGCCGCTCACCGGCGAATGCGGGCGGTGCCTCGACCCGGTCTCCGATGAGCTCGTCGTGGACTTCTGTGAGCTGTTCGCCTACCCGAACAGCACGACGGACGAGACGACCGAGCTGGACGAGGTCCACCGGATCGAGGGCGATTACATCGACATCGACCCGGTGGTGCGCGACGCAGTGGTGCTGGGGTTGCCCTGGACGCCGCTGTGCCGGCCGGATTGCGCCGGGCTGTGCCCCACCTGCGGGCAGCGGCTCGACGATCTTCCGCCCGGGCACGCGCACGAGATGCTCGACCCTCGCTGGGCCGCGCTCGCAGCGTTCACCGACGCCGGCGGCGGATCAGATGAGGCATCCGAACGATTGACTAGTCAGGAGTAACCGACGTGGCCGTCCCGAAGCGGAAGATGTCGCGAAGCAACACCCGGGCTCGCCGGTCCCAGTGGAAGACGACCGCCCCCACGCTGGTCGTCTGCCCGAACCGCGCATGCGGTGAGATGAAGCTGCCGCACACCGTGTGCTCGAACTGCGGCCAGTACGACGGCAAGCAGGTCCTCGCGGTCTGATCCGCTAGCGCATGACGAACTCGGAATCGACGGACCAGTCGGAGCTCGCCAAGGCGCTCGGTGTCGCCGTCGATCCCGAGCTGCTGCGGCGCGCCTTGACGCACCGTTCCTACGCCTATGAGCACGGCGGGCTGCCGCACAACGAGCGCCTCGAGTTCTTGGGCGACGCGGTGCTCGGCATCATCGTCACCGACACGCTGTACCGCGCACACCCCGACCTCCCTGAGGGCAAGTTGGCGAAGCTGCGGGCGTCCGTGGTGAACATGCGGGCGCTGGCCGACATCGCCCGCGGCATCGGCCCGACCGGGCTGGGTGCGTTCATCCGCCTCGGCCGCGGTGAGGAGGTCACCGGCGGCAAGGACAAGTCGAGCATCCTCGCCGACACCGTCGAGGCGGTGCTCGGTGCCGTCTACCTCGAGCACGGCATCGAAGGCGCGGCGCGCGTGGTCCACGCGCTGTTCGACAGCCTCATGTACGACGTCGCCAACAGCGGTGCGGGGCTGGACTGGAAGACCACGCTGCAGGAGCTCACCGCCGAGCGCGGGCTGGGCGTGCCGGAGTACGTGATGTCCTCCGAGGGCCCGGATCACGCCAAGACGTTCACCGCGCGCGCCGCTGTCGCCGGCCGCACCTTCGACGCCTGCACCGGCCGGAGCAAGAAGGAGGCCGAGCAGGCCGCCGCCGAGACGGCGTGGCGCGCGCTGACGGCCGACGACGTCGAAGTCTCCTGACTCGAAACCGCACGTGCCCGAACTGCCCGAGGTCGAGACCGTCCGCGCCGGGCTGGAGCGCTGGGTCGCCGGTCGAACCGTAGGGGAGGTCGAGATCCGCCACCCCCGCGCGGTCCGGCGGCACCTGCCGGGCGGCGCCGACCTCTCGGGGCGCCTGGTGGGGGCCCGCATCGAGTCGGCCCGCCGGCGCGGAAAGTACCTCTGGCTGCCCCTGCGGGGCGCCGACGGCTCGACCGACGAGGCGCTGGTGGCGCATCTCGGCATGAGCGGCCAGCTGCTCGTCCAGGCCGCCGACGCTCCGGACGAGCGGCACCTGCACGTGCGGCTGCGCTTCATCGACGGCGGCGGCGAGCTGCGCTTCGTCGACCAGCGGACGTTCGGCGGGATCCTCCTCGATCGGCTGGTGCCCGACGGCGCCGGTGACCTGATCCCCGCGCAGATCGCCCATATCGCCCGCGATCCGATCGATCCGGCGTTCGACGACGCGGCGTTCGTGGCCCGGCTACGCCGGCGGGATTCCGCAGTCAAGCGCGCGCTGCTCGACCAGACCCTGGTGTCCGGTGTCGGGAACATCTACGCCGACGAATCCCTGTGGCGCGCTCGGCTGCACGGCGAGCGGCGGGCGCTCACCCTGACCCGGAGGGCAGGGGTCGAGCTGCTGGGTCAGGTGCGCGCCGTGCTCGGCGAGGCGCTCGTCGCCGGTGGCACATCCTTCGACGCCCTGTACGTGAACGTGAACGGTCAAAGCGGCTATTTCGACCGCTCGCTGGCGGTGTACGGGCGCGAAGGGCTGCCCTGCCCGCGGTGCGGCACGGCGATACGGCGCACGGCGTTCATGAATCGCTCCAGCTTCTTCTGCCCGCGTTGCCAGCGCCCGCCACGCCACCCTCAGCGCCACCCCCAGCGCCCCCTTCAGCGCCCCGGAACATGATCAAATGCGCCGTTATCGACCCATGTTGTTGACCGTTCGTTACCGTGGTGCGACCATTAGGTGACCTGACGGGAGCGCCGTCAGCCGGCTCCGACCTCACGGTTCACGCGCTGTGGACTCGGTCCGGTCGCATTGCGCCCCTCCCGTCCGCGTCCACAACAGGCAACCTGTCCAGGTCGGCCGGGCTCACGAAGCCCGTGCACACCGATCCAGACATCGGGTGAAGTGAAGGGTCGCCACATGGCACGCGCCTTGCTGGGATACGTAGGCAGCAGCAACGAACAAGCACTCGCTTTCGAGGTAGCCCGGCTGCGACGGCGGGTCGACGAGCTGGAGACCCAGCTCGCCGAACTCCGGGCAAGCACCCGCGTGGTCGCGCTCGATCTGGAGCTGCACCGCATAGCGGAAGCCGCTGAGCCGGCCCTGACCTGACTCCCGCCACAGCCGCCGGTCGGTCACCTCGACCCGGCCGGACGCTGTAGGTTCTCCGGGATGTTCGTTGCGCGGTCGGCCGCGCCGAAGACCTGATCCGGGAGTTTTGTGCACCTCAAGTCGCTGACGCTGCGGGGCTTCAAGTCCTTCGCATCGGCCACCACACTGCGCTTCGAGCCGGGCATCACGGCTGTCGTCGGCCCGAACGGCTCGGGCAAGAGCAACGTCGTCGACGCCATCAGCTGGGTGCTCGGCGAGCAGGGCGCCAAGGCGCTGCGCGGCGGCAAGATGGAGGACGTCATCTTCGCCGGCACGGCCGGCCGCCCCCCGCTCGGCCGTGCCGAGGTCACCCTCACCATCGACAACTCCGACAACGCGCTGCCGATCGACTACTCCGAGGTCTCGATCACCCGCCGGATGTTTCGCGAGGGCACCAGCGAGTACGAGATCAACGGCGAGAGTGCCCGGCTGCTCGACATTCAAGAGCTGCTGTCGGACTCCGGTATCGGCCGCGAGATGCACGTCATCGTCGGTCAAGGGCAGCTCGACTCGGTGCTGCAGGCCCGCCCCGAGGACCGCCGCGGCTTCATCGAGGAGGCCGCCGGCGTACTCAAGCACCGCAAGCGCAAGGAGAAGGCGCTACGCAAGCTCGAGGCTATGCAGGCCAACCTCACCCGGATCACCGACCTGACCGGCGAGCTGCGCCGCCAGCTCAAGCCACTCGGGAAGCAGGCCGAGATCGCGCGGCGGGCGGCCGGTGTGCAGGCGGAGCTGCGCGATTCGCGGCTGCGCCTGCTCGCCGACGATCTGGTGACGCTGCGGATCGAGCTCGACCGCGAGGTCGCCGACGAGGAGGCCATCCGCGCCCGTCGCGCAGAGGTCGAGGCCGCACTCGAGCAGGCCCGCGCGCGGGAGGCCGAACTCGAGGCCGCCGTCGCCGCGGACGCGCCGCTCGTCGCGCGCACCCAGGAGACCTGGTACCGCCTGTCGGCGTTGGAGGAGCGCTTCCGCGGCACGGCGTCGCTGGCCGGTGAGCGGGCCCGGCACCTCGCCGAGCAGCCCGAGGACGTCCGCACCGGTCGCGACCCGCAGGCCATGGAGGCAGAGGCGGCGGAGGTACGCGCCGAGGAGGCGCGGCTGCAGGCGGAGCTGGACGACTCGCACGCCACGCTGGCCGACGTCGTGGCCACCCGGCAGGAGCTGGAGCGGCGGCTGGCCGAGGCCGAGCGTGCCCTCGTGGCTGCCGCGCGGGCCGTCGCCGACCGGCGCGAGGGGCTGGCCAAGCTCGTCGGCCAGGTGAATGCCTTGCGCACCCGCGCCACCGCGGGCAGCGAGGAGATCGCCCGGCTGTCCGCCGCCGCCGCGGACGCCCGCGAGCGGGCCGCGCGCGCGGAGCAGGCCCTCAACCAGCTGCACGGCGAGGTCGGGGCGCTGGACCAGGGTGAATTCAGCTTGGACGAGCAGCACGAGGCCGCGGTCGCCACGCACGAGGCGATCAGCGCCAGAGTGCGCGAGCTCGTGCAGCAGGAACGCGACGCGGAGCGGGAGCGCTCCACCTGGGCCGCGCGCGCCGACGCGCTGGCCATCGGCCTGACCCGCAAGGACGGCGCAGGCGCGCTCCTCGCCGCGACGTAACTCGGGTGCCAAAGCGCGAGGTACAATTTCGCGCAGAGTAGGACTCTCCGCTCTTTTCGCCCGGGGCAACAAGTCCGCCATGATCCCTCAAGAGCGGACATTCCTAACCATCGTCGGCGAATTGAGCCCTCCGCAAAGATCGGCCTTACCAATTCCGGGTG